>NZ_NWQG01000265.1:0-10258 GCF_002529485.1 Mesorhizobium sanjuanii | reverse complement strand
GGTATAGGCCATATTCACCGATGTCGCCCAAAACCGCGCCAGCGATTTGGGACGACAGCATGGACAAAGACAAGGGCCCGAGCGCGTCTCTCGTTTGACTCGACGCGTTTTGGGGTCAAGCCACTGCTTCGCGAGGACAAAATGCGCCTGACACGCCAGACCAACTACGCCATGCGCATCTTGATGTATTGCGCCGCGAACACCGATCGGCTGAGCCGCATCCCCGAGATTGCCGCCGCCTATTCGGTATCCGAGCTTTTTCTGTTCAAGATCCTGCAGCCGCTGGTCGAGCATGGCCTGGTCGAGACGGTGCGCGGCAGGAACGGCGGCGTCAGGCTCGGCCGCCCAGCCGAGCAGATCAACCTGTTCGACGTTGTGCGGGTGACGGAAGAAAGCTTCGCCATGGCCGAATGCTTCGAAAACGATGCCGCCGAATGCCCGCTGATCGACAGTTGCGCGCTGAATTCGGCGCTGCGCGAGGCGCTCAACGCCTTCTTCGCCGTGCTTGCGCGCTATACGATCGCCGACATGGTGGCGGCACGGCCGAATGTGCGACACCTGCTCGGCATCGACATGCTGGAACAGCGGGCGCCGGCCGCCTGATCCTGGTTTGCCGACCGTTTTCAGACCAACGGCACCCTCCCAACAGCATCGCTCACGACGACCGGTCGCAGCCGATTATGGCGCGAAGATCGACCAGTTCATCATCCTGGCCAGCCTTTCCAGCGCGATCGAGCCCAGCTTGGAATTGCCGTTGGCGTTGAGGCCGGGCGACCACACGGCAAGCGAGGCGACGCCCGGCACGATGCCCAATATGCCGCCGCCGACGCCGCTCTTGCCCGGGATGCCGACGCGGAAAGCAAAGTCTCCCGAGCCGTCATAGTGGCCGCAGGTCAGCATCATCGCGCCAATGCGTCGCGCGCGTTCGGCCGACACGACGGAATGGCCGGTTGCCGGATTCTTGCCGCCATTGGCGAGGAAGCGGCCGGCCAGCGCCAGCTGCCGGCAGCTCATGGCGATGGCGCAGTGATGGAAATAGACGCCGAGCGCCAGTTCGGGCGCATGATGGAGATTGCCGAAGGATTTCATGTAGTTGGCAAGCGCAAAATTGCGGTAGCCGGTGGCGCGCTCGGAGGCCGCGACCTCGCGGTCGATGATGACAGTCTCGTCATCGGCCAGGAACTGGATGAAGCGCAGAATCTCGCCGATCGCCTCCCGCGGCTGGTGGCCGGCGAGCAGAATGTCGGAAATGACGATGGCGCCGGCATTGATGAACGGATTGCGCGGAATGCCGTTCTCATGCTCGAGCTGGACGATCGAGTTGAACGGGTTGCCCGACGGTTCGCGTCCGACGCGCTGCCAAAGCGCATCGCCGACATTGCCGAGCGCCAGCGTCAGCGTGAACACCTTGGAAATGCTCTGGATGGAAAACGGCTCATCGGCGTCGCCCGCCATCAGCACGCGACCGTCATTGGTCACGGCGGCGATGCCGAACTTCTTCGGATCGACCTTGCCGAGTTGCGGAATGTAGGTGGCGACCTCGCCCCTATCCGTCCGCTCCGTCATCTCGGCGGCGACTTCGGCCAAAGCCTGTTCGAGTTCGGGCATTGGCGTCCTCGCTACTTCAGCCAGCGCTCGATGCGCGCCAGCGCCTCGAGCATGTCGTCGTGGCTGCCGGCATAGGAAAAGCGCATGGTTCGATGGCCCTGAAGCGGATCGAAGTCACGGCCGGGCGTCGCCGCCACATGCGCCTCGGCCAGCATCCTGCGCGCGAAAACCATGCTGTCGTTGGTATGCCTGGTGACATCGCAAAACGCATAGAAGGCGCCGTCCATCGGTGCGGCCAGCGCGAAGCCGAGCTCCGGCAGGCGCTGCATCAAAAGCTCGCGATTGCCCGCATAGCGCGCCTTCACCACTTCCAATTCACCGGTCGCCTTGAATGCCTCGATCGCCGCGATCTGGGAAAGCTCGGGCGGCGAGATGTAAAGGCTCTGGGCGATGCGTTCGACGGGCCGCACCAGTTCTTCCGGCAGCACCATCCAGCCGATGCGCCAGCCGGTCATGCAATAGTATTTCGAAAAGGAGTTGATCACCGTCACATCCGGACCATGGGCAAGCGCCGTCGTGTCGGGCGCGGTATAGGCCAGCCGGTGATAGATTTCGTCGGAGATCACGGCGATGCCCAGATCCTGCGCCGTCTTGACCAGTGCCGACAGCTCATTGGCAGGGATGACCGCACCGGTCGGGTTGGCCGGACTTGCGAACAGAACGCCCTTCAGCGGTTTTTGGCGGTGCGCGGCTTCCAGATGCCCGGCATGGAGATAGGCGGCGCCGTCAAGCTCGATCTCGACGATCTCGATGCCGAGCGCCGCCATGATGTTGCGATAGGCCGGGTAGCCAGGGGCTGCAATGGCCACGCGGTCGCCCGGATCGAACATTGCCAGGAAGGCGAGGTTGAAGGCTGCCGACGATCCGGTGGTGACGGCGATCCGGCTGGGCGGGACATCGAGCCCGTAGTGGTCGCCATAGTGCTCGGCGATTGCCTTGCGCAGGCTGGCCAGGCCCAGCGCATCGGTATAGCCGATGAGCCCCATCTTCAAGGCTTGGGCCGCCGCGGCCCTCACTCCGGCTGGCGCCGGGTCGGACGGCTGGCCGACGGCCATGGAAACGACCGGAACGCCGGAGGCCTTCAACCGATTGGCCTCCGCCAGAATGTCCATGGCATGGAAGGGCTCGACCTCGCCGCGGCGTGAAAGGGAAACAACCATTTGACCTCACATCCTGCCGCCCGAAGCCGTTGGCCCTGGCGGCCGCGCCGCACAAATGCCCGATTGATGTGAGGATCACAAGTTCACTAAGTTTTCGGTGCCGACTTTTCATCCTTCGCCCGCTCGTCTACCAGTGGACCTGCCATGTTGAGCCGACCCAGATTGACGATTGCCAGGGCAGCGCGCGTTTTCGCGACGCTTTGGCTTGCCGTGATGGTCACTGTCGCCGGCTCGGTCAATGCCTTCGCGCAAAACGTGCCGGTGGTGCGCGACGCCGAGATCGAAGCCCTGGTGCGCGACTATGCGCGGCCGATCTTCAAGGCGGCGGGCCTGTCAAACGATGCCATCGACATCGTCCTGGTCAACGATCAGAGCTTCAACGCCTTCGTCGCGGGGCGCCGGCTGTTCATCAACACGGGCGCCTTGATGGAAGCGGAAACGCCCAATGAGATCATCGGCGTCATCGCCCATGAAGCCGGGCACATCGCCGGCGGTCACCAGCAGAAATTGCGCGAGCAACTCGAACGCGCCAAGACGATGGCCATCATCGCGACGCTGCTTGGCGCCGGCGCCATCGTCGCCGGCGCCACCACCAACAGCCGCGGCCTCGCCGGCGCCGGCATGGGCGTCGCTGCGGGCGGCGGCGAGATGGCGCAGCGCAGCGTCCTGGCCTATCAGCGCACCGAAGAGATGACCGCCGACCGCTCGGCAATCACCTATCTCAACGCCACCGGCCAGTCTGGCATGGGCATGCTGAAGACGTTCGGCCGCTTCCAGAGCGCGCTGTCGCTGTCGGGAGCGCAGGTCGATCCCTACAGGATCAGCCATCCGATGCCACGCGAGCGTATCGCCAATCTCGAAGTCCTGGTGAAGCAGAGCCCCTATGTCGACAAGGTCGACCCGCCGGCGCTCCAGCAGCGGCACGACATGATGCGCATCAAGATCGCCGCCTATATGGGAGGCCAGGCCGCTGCGGTGCGGCTGATGCGCAAGAATCCGGGCAGCCTGGCCTCGCAATATGGCCTTGCGCAGACGACCTATCTCTATGGCAATCTGGCTGCCGCGCTTAGCAAGACCAATGCATTGATCAAGGCGCAGCCGAAAAACCCCTATTTTCAGGAATTGCGCGGCGACATCCTGATGAAGGCGAACAAGCCGAAGGATGCTTCGGCAGCCTATGCCAAGGCGGTCAGCCTCGACCCGGCGCGATCGGGACTGCTGCTGGTTTCCTACGGGCAGGCGCTGATGGCCATCGGCACGCCTGATTCGCTGGAGAAGGCGGTGGTGCAGATCAACAAGGGCCTCGGGCGCGATCGCGAAAACGTCGCCGGCTACCGCTATCTGGCGCAGGCCAATGGCGAGCTCGGCAAAATCCCGGCCGCCGATCTCGCCACCGCTGAAGGCCATTTCTATTCCGGCGACTACAGGAATGCCAAGATCTTCGCCATGCGCGCGCAACAAAAGCTGAAGCGCGGCGAGCCGGGCTGGCTTCGCGCGCAGGACATCATAAACTACGCGCCATCAGGCAAGAAAAAGTGAACCTTCCGGCAACCGCGGCGACATATAGTCAGGCCGGTCGGGTCGGACCAATCGGGCCGAAAACCAGGCAAGAGGATTACGGATGATGAACAAGGCAATTCTGCTCGGCACCACGGGAGTGGCGGTTGCTCTCGCCATGCTGGCTTTCGGATTCGTGGCCGGAAATCCGCAGGCGGCAAAGGCCGATACGGCTCAACTCGCCCAGGCGGTGTCCGGCGATAGCAAGATCGACCGCGCGGAAGTCGAGGGCATCATCCGCGACTACCTCCTGAAGAACCCGGAAGTGCTGCTGGAGGTCCAGGACGCGCTTGAGGCCAAGCAGAAGGAAGAGCAGCGGATCGCCAGTCTCGGCGTCATCACCAATGCCAAGGACCAGATCTTCAACTCGGCCTTCGACGGCGTCGTCGGCAACCCGAACGGCAAGGTCACCATCGTCGAGTTCTACGATTACAATTGCGGCTTCTGCAAACGCGCCATCGAGGACATGCAGGCCTTGACGAAAGCCGATCCGGACCTTCGCTTCGTGCTCAAGGAATTCCCGATCCTCGGCCCGGATTCGCAAAAGGCAAGCGTCGTCTCGATGGCGTTCCATCTGATGCATCCGGAGAAATATGGTGAGTTCCACAACGCACTGCTCGGCGGCCAGGGGCGCGCCACCGAGGCCACGGCCATCAAGGTGGCGCTTTCGCTCGGTGCCGACGAAGCGACATTGCGCGAGAAGATGAAGGATCCGTCCATCACCGAGGCCTTCTCCAAGACCTTCGACCTTGCCAACAAGCTGGCCATCACCGGAACGCCCTCCTACGTGGTCGGCAACGAGGTGGTGTTCGGGGCGCTCGGCCAGGAAGTACTGGCGGAAAAGATCGAAGCGGCCAAGGCCGCGCTCTGATCGGCACCGGTTTCGCCACAGGCCGTTTCCCGCCTGTTGTGGACAGCGAAAGAACGCACTTGCGCTCTTTTCGCAGGCGTCTAAGCCCATTATAGAGGCCCAGTGCGCCGGCTTGAGGCCGGTGCCGGGAAAGGTCGGCATTCTTGAAAACTGTTTTCGTCCTGAACGGTCCCAACCTCAACGCGCTCGGCAAGCGCGAGCCGGGCATTTATGGCGGCAAGACGCTTGCGGCGATCGCCGAAGATTGCAAGCAGGCGGGTGCCGCTCTGGGGATCGATATCGATTTCCGCCAGTCGAACCATGAGGGCGATCTCGTCGACTGGATCCAGGAAGCCGGCGACAAGGCTGCCGGCATCGTCATCAATCCGGGCGCCTACAGCCACACCTCGATTGCCATTCACGACGCCATCCGCGCCGTAGCACCACTGCCCGTCGCCGAAGTTCATCTTTCCAACATCCACGCGCGGGAACCATTCCGCCACGTCTCCATGGTCTCGCCGGTCGCCGTCGGCATGATCTGCGGGTTCGGGCCACTCGGCTACACGCTGGCGCTGCAGGCGCTGGCCGCACGCCTATGACCGGCCAACAAACAGAAGGCTCGAAAATGTCGATAAAGAAGACCGGTGTTGACCAGCAGCTGATCCGCGATCTGGCGGGCATACTGAACGACACCAACCTTACCGAGATCGAGGTCGAGCTGGGCGACTTGAAGGTGCGCGTGTCGCGACAGGCGCCGGCCGTGCACGCGATTGCCGCGCCGCAGCCCACTTATGCGCCGGCGGCGGCCCAGCCCGCGGCCGCCGCGGCCGGACCGGCGGCAGCCGACATGTCCAAGAACGCCGTGGCTTCGCCCATGGTCGGCACCGCCTATCTGGCGCCGTCGCCCGATGCCAAGCCGTTCATCGAGGTCGGCCAGACGGTCAAGGAAGGCCAGACGCTGCTGATCATCGAGGCGATGAAGACGATGAACCAGATCCCCTCGCCTCGCGGCGGCACGGTGACGGCGATCCTGTTCGAGGATGCGCAGCCGGTCGAATATGGCATGCCGCTCGTCGTGATCGAGTAGAGCCGGGAACAGGCGAGACATGTTCCAGAAAATCCTCATCGCCAATCGCGGCGAAATTGCCCTGAGGGTGCTGCGCGCCTGCAAGGAGCTCGGCATCCAGACCGTGGTGGTGCATTCGACCGCCGACGCCGACGCCATGCATGTCAGGCTCGCCGACGAGAGCGTCTGCATCGGCCCGCCGCCGTCGCGCGACAGCTATCTCAACATCCACCAGATCGTCGCGGCCTGCGAGATCACCGGCGCCGATGCCGTGCATCCGGGCTACGGCTTCCTGTCGGAAAATGCCAAGTTCGCCGATATCCTCGCCGCGCACAACATCACCTTCATCGGCCCAACCGGCGACCATATCCGCATCATGGGCGACAAGATCGAGGCCAAGCGCACGGCAAAACGCCTTGGCATTCCGGTCGTGCCCGGCTCCGACGGCGCGGTCACCGAGGAAAAGGAAGCCAGGCGCATCGCCGCCGAGATCGGCTACCCCGTGATCATCAAGGCTTCGGCCGGCGGTGGCGGACGCGGCATGAAGGTGGCGCATAGCGAAGCCGAGCTTGAAATTGCCTTGCAGACGGCCCGCTCGGAAGCCGGTGCTGCCTTCGGCGACGACGCTGTCTATATCGAGAAATATCTGGAAAAGCCGCGCCACATCGAGGTCCAGGTGTTCGGCGACGGCGCCGGCCGCGGCGTGCATTTCGGCGAGCGCGACTGCTCGTTGCAACGCCGCCACCAGAAGGTCTGGGAAGAAGCGCCCTCGCCGGCGCTCAATGCCGAGGAGCGCGCGCATATCGGCGGCGTCTGCGCCAAGGCCATCGCCGATCTCGGCTATTCCGGCGCCGGCACCATCGAATTCCTCTACGAGAACGGCGAGTTCTATTTCATCGAGATGAACACCCGCCTGCAGGTCGAGCATCCGGTGACGGAGGCGATCACCGGCATCGACCTGGTGCATGAGCAGATCCGCGTCGCCTCGGGCGGCGGGCTTTCGGTGCGGCAAGAGGACATCAAGTTCAACGGCCATGCCATCGAGTGCCGCATCAATGCCGAGGATCCGCGCACCTTCACCCCCTCGCCGGGCACGATCACGCATTTCCACACGCCGGGCGGCCTCGGCATTCGCGTCGATTCCGGCGTCTATTCCGGCTACAAGATCCCGCCCTACTATGACAGCCTGATCGGCAAGCTAATCGTGCATGGCCGCAACCGCGTCGAATGCATGATGCGACTGCGCCGCGCGCTCGACGAATTCGTCGTCGATGGCATCAAGACAACGCTGCCGCTCTTCCGTGACCTTGTCGGCAACGCCGACATCGCCAATGGCGACTACGACATCCACTGGCTGGAAAAATACCTGGCCAAAGAGGAATAGCCATCAACTTCTAGTATGATGACGCGATGACCCGTCCCTACGCGCCAGGCTATCGCATCCCGACAGATCTTCTGCTCAAGGCCTATGCCTCGGGCGTTTTTCCAATGGCCGAAAGCGCCAGTGACCCGGAAGTGTTCTGGGTGCGGCCGGAGACACGCGGCATCATCCCGCTCGACGGGTTCCATACGCCCAAAAGCCTGGGCAAGACGCTGCGGAAAAACCTGTTCGACATCCGTTTCGATTTCGATTTCGAGGCGACGATCGACGGCTGCGCCGAGAAGCGCGAGGAGCGCCGCTCGACCTGGATCAATGCGCCGATCCGCGAAGCCTATGTTGAGCTTCATCGCATGGGTCATTGCCATTCGGTCGAGGCCTGGCGCGAGGACCGGCTGGTCGGCGGCCTTTACGGCGTCTCGCTTGGCCGGGTGTTCTTTGGCGAAAGCATGTTCGCCAGGGAAACGGACGCCTCGAAAGCCTGCCTCGTGCGCCTGGTCGAGCGGTTGAAGGCGCGCGGTTTCGCGCTGCTTGATACGCAGTTCACCACCGAGCACCTCAAGCGCTTCGGCGCCGTCGACGTGCCGCGCGGCAGATATGAGAAGATGCTGGCCGAGGCGCTGAAAGGCGAAGCGGTGTTTTATCCGTGACGATCATCTTTCGCAGTTGCCTCCATTGGCGTTTGCGAATGAAACATCATCTTCCAGCCGTTGACGCGATGAACATAGCCGGTGCTGACCAGCGCCGCGTACGGTTGGCCGTTCTCCCGCGTCGCACGCGCCTCGTAGGTGAGCATGATAATGTCGCTGCCCGGCTCGATTATTCCCTTGAGCTCGATGTCGAGGTCGCGCCAACGATTTGGATTAGTTACCGTCTTGGCGAGATCGGCATTGTCCATCGCCTGCGCCATCTGCGGAAATGCCACCAGGCATTCGGTGTCGGCATTGGCCGCATAGTAGGCCGCGTCGCCCGTCCAGAAGCCCTTTTCGAGTTCCAGCAGCTCTTTCTTGCTCGCCGTGATCCGCTTGCTGTCCGACATCGAAAATCCTCCATGCGCATCGATGCGCGGCCGTCCGTGGCCTAACGCATGGCGCGTATGGCGGTTCCGGAGGATCAGTTGGTCTTGCTGGTATCCGGTTCAGCGGTATCAGGGTTGGCCGTGGCCTTTTTCCCGGTATCGGCCTTGGCCGAGTCGGGCGCCGGCACATCCGACTTCTGCTTGCAGCCCTTGAGCCAGACGTCGTAAACGGCGTGCTCGACGGCATTGAGGCCGGGACTCTCGGCAAACATCCAGCCGGTGAAGATGCGGCGGATCTTGCGGTCGAGCGTGATCTCATCGACCTCGACGAAGGAATCGGTCTTCGGCTGGTCGTCCTGCGGCCGCGAATAGCAGACGCGCGGCGTTACCTGCAAAGCGCCGAACTGCACCGTCTCGTCGATATAGACATCGAAGGTGATGATGCGGCCGGTAATCTTGTCGATGCCGGCGAACTCGGCGACGGGATTGGTGATGCGATCCGATGTCGCGGGCGGGGCTGGCGCCTCCGGCGCGGCGGGAGTCTGCGCGGCGGCCACGCCAAAAGCACCAAAAGCGACAGTGGTCGCCGTCAGTGCGCCCATCGAGATTCGGCCGAAAATGCTCATGCGGGAATACCGGTTGTTTGCGCCCGGGTGATTCTGTCGATCGCCAAGGCTATTCGCTGCTGCGGGATCAGCAAGCAGCTAAACGCCAATTGTGGCGACAAAGGACCGATCCGCGTTGACGAGGGTTATGACCCCGGCGTCCAGGCGTCGTAGTCGCCCGTCACCTGCGGGCGGTGCTGATTGGTCAGCACCGAGCCCTTGGGGCGGTAAGCCGCGGCACTGCCGGTGAGGTTCGGCTGATGCGATTTCTGCCAATCGCGTGGCTTGTAGCTTTCGCTCGGCGGCGCGACGTCGACGCGATGATGGATCCAGCCATGCCAGCCCGGGGGGATTTCCGAGGCTTCCGAATAGTTGCGATAGATGACCCAACGGCGCGTGCGGCCTTCCGAATCGACACCGCCCTCGTAGTAGACGTTGCCGGTCTCGTCCTGCCCGACTTCCTTGCCGTGCCGCCAGGTGTGGAAGCGCGTTCCCAGCGTCTGGCCGTTCCACCAGGTGAAAAACTGCAGAAGGAAAGTTTTCATCCAAATCCTCGCGGCGGGCGCCCGTTGCCTGCTTATGGCGTCAGGCCATCGCGAAGGCAAGACTTTTGCCTGAGGTGCCGTACAAATGGTCGTCAGTTCGGCATATTGACCGACGCATACGGGCCGATGTTCAGGGATTCGCCTTCAATGCTCGACTGAAGGCCGCAGTGACCATATTGATCAGTTTCGCATGGATTTCACGCCGTGTGCGGCCTCTCCCATCCATACATATCGGATCACCGACCTGTTCCGCTTCGGCAAGTTCAGCCGCACCCGGTTTGCATTCGCCAAACATGCTGTAATGGCTCGCATCCTCGATTGTGGAATAAGCGGCATTTGGGATGGCTTTTGCAATCTTGTCGGCCTGCGCGGTCAGAGGGATTTTGCCCGGTCGACCTAGATTTACGAGCTCAAAAGGAATTGAGATCCGGGAAAAGCTGTTGAATTCGAAGACATCGACGGGTGCAGGAT
>NZ_NWQG01000264.1:0-2986 GCF_002529485.1 Mesorhizobium sanjuanii | reverse complement strand
GGTGCAGGATCAATCGCCATGGCAAATCTGACACGCGCATCTTCATTGTCGCGGCCGGCCGATGTCAAATCCATGGCGTGAAGATCAACGCCGCTTTGCCTGACCCATCCACAAAGAGAAGCGTTGAGCGTGTCCGTGTCGCAATAGGCCGCCAAGCGTTTGGCGTCGATGCGGGCACCGGCTATCGCCAAGGCTGTGCTTCCGCCCATGGAAAGCCCGAGAATGCCGACCTTGTCATGTTCGATGTGCTTTTCGAAAAAAGCAGCCTTGCCCATCGCATTCAAGGTTTCGGTGACATCGGCAGGCCTCAGCCAAAGCTTCATCGTTTCCGCCGCGGATCGGTTTGCGCCTGCATTTCCGGGATGGGTGGGGGCCGCCACAACGAACCCCTGCTTCGCCAATGGCATCGCGATCCAGCCCAAGGCTTGCGGGTTTCCTGCCAGGCCAGCGCCATGGGACAGCAATATCAGAGGAAATTTTCCATCAGAGATTGGGGCATCGAGCATGGCGGGCGTTCCCACAAAAAACATGCTCTCACCAAGCATAACCGATTTGCCACCTGAAGATGCCGGGTACCAAACGGTCACGTCGAGATCGATCCCGCGCTCTTTGGAGAAAGCCACAGTCTGATGCACACCGACATTGTCGCTGGCGACGGCCGGTTGTTGCACCGCCAACGTCGAAGACCCGACGGCCCAAAGCGCAGCCAAGATATTCATCAAGGACTTCATTGCTTTCCTCTTGCGCTCGTCATCATCGTTACGCTGTCAGTCCTCGCACCGGAGTTCGGATCGTTGCTAGTCGCCGATTAGAATGAGCCTGAGCGTTCAGGCCCAAGATTGACCGGAATCCAGGATGGCTCGCCCTCGAACGCGATCTTGGACGTCCGAGATCGTGATCAAGGTCGTTTCGCGCGATGAATGCAGCCCTGGGTGCCGGATTACGAGGCGACAGGTGCCCCGTCTTGCGCTTCGGGTGCCGCGGACCTTTCGCTGCCGACCCGGCGATAGGCGCTCGGTGTCATGCCGGTGATGCGCTGGAACTCGCGATTGAAGTTCGACTTCGTACCAAAACCCGATTCCAGCATGACGACCGTCACCGGATCGCGCGTCGAGACCAGCCGCCGCTGCGCATCGCTGACCCGGTATTCATTCACGACTTGGGAAACGTTGCGGCCATGAACCCGGTTGATTGCCCCAGAAATCTGTCGCGCAGGTGTTCCGGCGCGCCGTGCAAGACGGTCCAGTGTCAGGTCCGGATCGCGATAAAGATGCTGCTCGGCCATCAGTGCATCAATCCGGCGTATAACGACCTCGTCCGCCTCGGAAAGATCCTCGCTGACCGGCGAAGTGTAAGAGCGTGAAGGCAGTGGCGCGGAGGTGGCGAATGCGAGACCCTCCTCCGTGCCTTTGAGTTCAGTGTCAGGGCGAGTGTCGTCCGCGACCGTTGCGGCGTAACCGGCGACTGCCAGCCACAGAACGCTCGCGGCGGTCAGGATCATCTGGGCCTGCCGCCCATCGCCAAAAGAGAGATCAAGCGATACCGTTGCATCGACAAAGGCGGTGACAATGAGAAGCAGCGCGACCGCTACGAGCGCCTTGTGCGCGGTCCACTCGTCACTGAGACGCACAGCCGCAAGCGCACTCGGGCCTTGTCGCGCAACTCGCAAGAGCGCGAGGCCGTATCCGAGATCGATCGCGAAAAGAACAATGTCGATTGGCGCACGCCAGAAGGCGACGAGAACCGCGACGAGACACGCCGGCATTAAATGCGGCCACAGGTCCGAGGGTTTCGCCAGGTTCTTGCGCCGAAGCTGATCGAAGGCGGCGAAGGAAAGCGCGGGCAGGACAGCGGCGAGGACCGGCTGGATGAAGCGTGCCGGATACCAACCGACGTTCCAGTTCAACCCCGACACGGTCGCCTGAACTGCGAAGGCGGCCACGAGCAACGGAAACAGCCCGAGCTTTCCTTGTCCCTGACGGATCATCCGCACCAGGATAAGAAGCAGAACAAGCGAAATGACAAACGGCAGCGGTATCGACGGCATATATAACCATTATCACGTAAAAGGCTTCTTCATCGCGCCGAGGGTGACGGTGGTGGACGCCCCTAATTCTTAGATGAAATTTTGTCGCGTGGATCCGACGCGGAAGCCTAAGATTCGCGACCAACCAGGCAATTCGTTGCGCATCTCATCGAGAACGCCGCTTACGGCGCTTTCGCGCCCGCCGGACGCATGCTTGCCAAGCTTGTTTCGTCTCCCTAAAGCTCTGCGCGCCCCGCGCGGGTACATGGTTGACTGGTCTTGAGGGAGATGAAGCTTGGCCCCAGACGCATCCGACGCGGATCAGCGGATCAGCGCCCGTTCCATTCGACGGCGCAAGGGCGGCGTACCGATCGTCTGCCTCACCGCCTACACCTATCCGGTCGCGCGCCTGCTCGACGACCATGTCGACCTGCTTCTGGTCGGTGACAGCGTCGCCATGGTCCTGCATGGCCACAAGACCACGCTCGGCGCCTCGCTGGAAATGATGATCGCCCACGGGCAAGCAGTGATGCGGGGTTCCGCCAAGGCCTGCGTTGTGGTCGACATGCCGGCCGGCAGCTATGAGGACTCGCCGCGCCAGGCCGTTGCCTCGGCGCGGCGGATCGTCAAGGAGACAGGTTGCCAGGCCGTCAAGCTGGAAGGCGGCGTCGCTGTTGCCCGGCAGATCGCGGCGATCGTTGCGGCCGGCATTCCAGTCATGGGGCATATCGGCCTGCTGCCGCAATCGGTGGAAAGCGAAGGCGGCTACAAGATCAAGGGCCGCAGCGAGGAGAATGTGGCAGCACTTTTTCGCGATGCGGACGCGGTCGAAAAGGCCGGTGCGTTCTCGGTGGTCATCGAAGGCACCGTCGAGACCGTCGCCGCCGACCTTACCCGGCACATCTCCATCCCCACCATCGGCATCGGCGCCAGCGGCGACTGCGACGGCCAGAGCCTGGT
>NZ_NWQG01000263.1:0-11814 GCF_002529485.1 Mesorhizobium sanjuanii | reverse complement strand
ATATGTGATAGCCCCGCCCTTTGGGGGAACTAACGAGGGAGAAAAATCATGGTCGGCGCATCGAAGTCGGAAACGGGAGGCGGCCCGATCCGCTACGGCATGGTCGGCGGCGGGCAAGGCGCCTTCATCGGCGCGGTGCACCGGATCGCGGCGCGCATGGACAATGAGTTCGTGCTGGTGGCAGGCGCGCTGTCGTCGGATCCGACGCGTGCCAAGGCATCGGCCGCCGAACTCGGGCTCGATCCCACGCGCAGCTACGGCTCGTTCGCCGAGATGGCCAAGGCCGAGGCCAAGCGGCCGGACGGGATCGAGGCGGTGGCCATCGTCACCCCCAACAATGTGCATGTGCCGGCGGCGAAGGCCTTTCTCGAGGCCGGCATCCATGTCATCTGCGACAAGCCGCTGGCCACCACGCTGGCGGAAGCGAAGAAGCTTGCCGCCCTGGTCGAAAAGACCGGCAAGGTGTTCGTGCTCACCCATAACTACACCGCCTATCCAATGATACGGCAGGCGCGCGAGATGGTGGCCGAGGGGCAGCTCGGCGACATCCGCATCGTGCAGTCGGAATATCCTCAGGACTGGCTGACCGAGGACCTCGCGGCGACGGGCCAGAAGCAGGCGTCCTGGCGCTCCGATCCCAAGCAGGCGGGCGCGGGTGGCGCGCTGGGCGACATCGGCACGCATGCCTACAATCTGGCGCGCTTCGTCTCCGGGCTGGAGCTTGACGCGCTGTCGGCCGATCTCGATGCCTTCGTGCCGGGGCGACAGCTCGACGACAATGTCAATGTGATGCTTCGCTTCAAACCCGTCGGCAAGACGCATCCGGCCAAGGGCATGTTGTGGGCGAGCCAGGTGGCGCCCGGCCACGAGAACGGGCTGAAATTGCGCATCTACGGTACGAAGGGCGGGCTCGAATGGGTGCAGGCCGACCCGAACTATCTCTGGTACACGCCGTTCGGCCAGCCGAAGCAGTTGATCACCCGAAATGGCGCCGGCGCGCTGCCGGTCGCGGGGCGCGTCAGCCGCGTGCCGTCAGGCCATCCGGAAGGCTATCTCGAAGGCTTCGCCAACATCTACCAGGAGGCGGCCCGCGCCATCCGCGCGGCGCGCAGGAAAGGTGGCAAGCCGGCAAAGGATGTCGTCTTCCCGACCATCCAGGACGGCGTCGAAGGTATGGCCTTCATCGAGGCCTGCGTGAAGTCGTCGAAGAAGAACGGGGCGTGGACGAAGCTCTGATCGGGGTACTGATCTTCAGGTGATGCCGGCCTGCAAACGGCAGTTTCCTGCGCTTCCGGTGCTCACGTACGAAAAGTAAGCTCCGCTCCGGTTCTCGGAAACTACCGTTTTCGGCGCGGCCTGACCTGAATCTCAGCACCCCAGCAGCGCCGAGAAAAGGGAGGGCGTCGATGAAAATCGGCATGTGCATGTTTTTGTGGACGACGGCCGTGTCGAAGAAACACGAGCCATTGCTCAGGGATATCAAGGCGACCGGCTTCGACGGCGTCGAGATACCGATCTTTGCCGGCACGCCGGACGATTACAAAGGGCTCGGCGCGCTGCTCGACCGCATCGGGCTGGAACGCACCGCCGTTTCGGCCATGGGCGATCCGGCGAGGAACCTGATCTCGGCCGATGGCGCAACGCGCAAGGCCGGTATCGACTATATGAAATGGGCGATCGACTGCGCTCATGCGCTTGGCGCGAGCACGTTGAGCGGGCCGCTGCATTCGACACTGGGCGCTTTCTCCGGCACTGGGCCGACGGCAGCCGAGAAAAAACGCTCGGTCGCCTCGCAACGCGCCATCGGCGACCATGCCGGCAAGAAGAACGTCACCATCGGGCTGGAGGCGCTCAACCGCTTCGAATGCTACCTCTTCAACACGATGGACGATCTGTCGGAGCATATCGACGCGATCGACCGGCCGCACATCAAGGCGATGTACGACACGTTCCACGCCAATATCGAGGAGGCCGACCCGATCGGCGCCTATACGCGCAACCGCCGGAACATCGTCCACATTCACATTTCGGAGAACGATCGCGGTGTGCCGGGGCGCGGCAACATCCCATGGCAGGAAACGTTTTCGGCAATTCGCAAGAGCGGCTACGACGATTGGCTGACGATCGAGGCATTCGGCCGTTCGTTGAAGGATTTGGCGGCGGCCACCAAAGTGTGGCGTGATTTTTCGGAAAGCCCGGAGGCTGTCTACCGCGACGGCTACAAGCACATCAGGAACGGCTGGAAGAAGGCAGGCGCCTAAATTAGGACGCCGCCGACTTTCCTCTCAGGCGATCCGAGCCGCCGGCGGTAGGCCTGTGGGAGCGCGTCGCTCATCGTTGCCGTTTGCGATGGTCCCCATCAGTTTGCGGCGCAGGTAGCTGGAGATGTTGTCAAAGATAAAGACGACAACCAGGATCAGCAGAACCATATAGAACACATTGGCCCAATTGGTGTTGGTGCGCATGGCCTCCCACAATTTCAGGCCGATGCCACCGGCGCCGACGGCGCCTATGATCGTCGCCGAGCGCGTGTTCGATTCCCAGAAATAGAGGGATTGGCTAAGGAATACCGGCAGAACCTGGGGAAGCACGCCGTAGCGCTGCACCATTGCCGGCGCGGCGCCAACCGAACGGATGCCCTCGCGCTGCTTGTCGTCGATGTTTTCCAACGCCTCGGAATAGAGTTTGCCGAGGGTTCCGGTGTCGGTGAAGAAGATCGCCGACATGCCGGCCAGCGGCCCCGGCCCGAAGCCGCGCGTGAAGAACAGCGCCCAGATCAGCATGTCGACAGACCGCTGGAAATCGAAAAAGCGCTTTGTCAGCTGATTGGCTATCCGGCTCGGCGTGACGTTGCGCGCAGCCAGGAAGGCGAGCGGAAAGGCGACGATCGAGGCCAGAACCGTGCCGACAAAAGCCATGACGATGGTTTGCAAAAGTTTCAGCCAGACGTCGCCGTGCTGCCACTCGGCATTGTTGAGGATGTTGTCCCAGGCGAGCGCTGCGTTTGACCGCGACGGGTCGATGCGTGCCCCGGAAACGATCAGTGAAGCGACCTCACTGATCGGCTTTCCCCAGAATGGCGAATTCGTGTCGAACACGAAATTGGCCCAGCCGAAGAAACGTCTCCAGGCGATCACTTCGTCATTTTGCACCTCGGCGCGACCGAGAAAGCCGAACGAGACATAGGCTGTCGAGCCTGGCCTGCGTTGCTCGATCCAGTTAGGCAGCGGTGTGCGCGGCGTCACAGAACTGTTCTTGGCGATGTCGAAGGTGACGCTTTCGGCGCCGCGTGTGACAGTGACGAGGTTTGGCGTGATGGCGATCCGGCCATTGCCGAAGACGACGGTTGCCGCCACGACGGCCTCTTCGCGCACCGTCTCAGGCGCAGCCGGAACCGATTGGTCCGACGAGGCGGCCGGGCTCTCGGCGGTTGGTGCGCCAGGCGCCATGAAAGAACCCTGCGACGACTTGTTGGTCGCGATCGCTGGTGCAGGTGCGGCGTCAACCCGCCGTTCGATCACGGCCATCTGCTTGGTCACCCAGTCGGGGTTTGGATTGGATCCCAGCTTGGAGAAGCGGGAGTAGTTGATCGTCAGGTGGTTGTCCTTGAACTCGATGTCGGGCCGGATTTCGTAGGATACCCAGTCAGCGAGATAGGCGCCGGCAAGGTTCCAGTTCGCCTTTTCGAGAACGGCGCCGACCGAGAAAAACCACGCGCAATAGAAGGTGTAGAGAATGCACAGAAGGATGCCGATCGGGGTGGCATAACGCTTCCACAGGGATGGCCGGAATGCATCCGGATGGCGAGCGGCGATGTCGTTGATGGCGTCGGCGTTCATTGCGTCATTCTCCGCGCCCGTATGCGAACGCCTGGCTCCCGACAAGACGGTGTCTCAGCCAGGCGGAAAACTGGTCGACGGCGACGATCGTGCAGAATAGCAGAAAGACGATGGCAATGGTCTTGGCCTCATGGCCTTGGCCGATCGAAAGACGCAGGGATTCGCCGATGCCGCCGGCGCCGACGGCGCCGAGAATGGTCGAGGCGCGCACATTGATCTCGAAGCGGAGCAGGAAATAGCTCATGAAGTTGGGCAGGACCTGAGGCACGATGCCGAACCATACCCGTTCGACCCAGTTGGCGCCGACGGCCCGCAAGCCTTCTTCAGGCTTCATGTCGGCGTTCTCGACCACTTCGAAGAACATTTTTCCAAGCGCACCGACAGTGTGGATGCTGACCGCGAGGATCGCCGGAATGGGTCCAAGCGAGAAGATCGCCAGAAAGAAGCCGGCGATGACGATTTCGGGAAAGGCGCGAACAATTTCAAGGAAGCGGCGCGTGGTGAAACGGAGCCAGCGACTGGTCGTGATGTTGCCTGCCGCCAGGAAGCAGAGCAGGAAACCGAATGTGGAGCCCACCAGCGTCGAAAACAGGGCAATGTTCAGCGTCTCGATCATCCGGTGGAAATACTCCGGAATGTAGATGCTTTGGGTCAGGTAGACCCGGCCCTCGGGGTAGTCGAATTTGAGGCTGCCATCGTCATAGGGGGACGGCAAGTCGAACAGCGCGCGCACCGGGTCGAACCAGTCGCGCGGCTTCAACTCGGTGAAAAAATCGGCGACATGGGGAAGGCGGTCGAAGAACTTTCCGGCGTTGGTTTCGTTGGCGAACCAGAGCGAGCCGGAGAGTGCAAGAAACAGGAAAACCAGGCCGCCGACCGTGTAAAGGCGCCGGCGGGCGGCGAGGTCGCGCCAGTGCCGCTCGACTGTGGCTCCCTCCGGTGAAAGCGCAGGCGCGCGGTAAACATCGGTCGCACTCATCGATAGATCCCCGGCCCCTGATGCGGCAACGCCGCCGGCGGCACATGGCCCCGGCGGCGTTGTGGCAGTTTGCTTACGAGCCGATCTTCGCCTTACGGGCGTCGATGATCGGCTGATAGAACGCCGGGGTAACCGGCGAATAGCCCTTGTAATCGCCACCTTGTACCGCCGAGAAACAGGCCGGATCGGTTTGCGGAAGATTGGTCAGGAAATCGGTGATCTTCTGCTTGGCGCCGGCGTCGATCGACGTACGCACGACCAGCGGGCCGTTCGGGATCAGCGGTGACTGCCACAATTCGACGAGATCATCCATCTTAAGGACGCCCTTGTCGACCATCTTGCGCAGATTGCCCGAGCTGTAGCCGTCCTTGAAGTCGCCGACGCCGGAGGCCCAGGTGGTGCCGGCGTCGAAGGTGCCTTTCAGCACTTCAAGGACAAGCTGTTCATGGCCGCCGCCGAAACCGGTCGAGGCGAAGTAGCTTTTCACATCCATGCCGATGTCCTTGGGCAGTGAAGTGACGGGGACCAGATAACCCGAAGTCGAATCCGGATCGGCGAAACCGAGCTTCTTGCCCTTCATATCGGCGAGCGTCTTGATGCCGGAATCCGCACGGGCGACCATGACCGAATGGTAGCCGGTCGAACCGTCGGTCTGGACCGTCGTCAGGATCGGCTCAACCGCGTCCTTGTTTTCGAGATAAACCTTGGCGTAGGCGGAAGCGCCCAGTTCGGCATAGTCAAGCGTGCCGCCGAGCAGGCCCTGGATGACGCCGTCGTAGTCGGCGGCCGGGAACAGTGAAACCTTCTCGACGCCGAGGACTTCCTTGATGTGGTCGGCGAAGCACTGGTAGTTGCGCAGACGGTCGGCTTCGTTCTCGCCGCCCAGAATGCCGATGCGGAACTCCTTCAGATCCTGTGCCTGGACCGCGCCCATCGCCATGGCGAGGATGGAAACGGCACCGAGAAGTATCTTTCTAAACATTCGCGTCTCTCCTGTTGGTTCCGGCATCGCGCCGGCAGCGTTCGAATTTTGACAGCGCCCTTTACGCGGGCTGGCGATCCAGGCGCTCTTTTGCCTGTCCATGATCTTTTTCGTATACCGGTATCCACTGGTTGGGATCATGGAGCTAGTAGCCAGGAAATGCGGGCTCGAGCGGTCCGGCGGATGCGGCGATTTTTGGCTTGATGGTGACGCTGGTCGAGGTGATGGCCTCGGAGATTTCGCCGCCATTGCTGTCGGCGCCGTAGACAATGCGCACGGCCTCGCGGTTGAGGTCTTCGGGCGGGCCGTCGAACACGACCTTGCCGGCGGCCATGCCGATGATGCGGTTGCAATAGGTGCGCGCGGTATCCAGCGTGTGCAGATTGGTGACGACGGTGAGGCCCTCGCGAAGATTGATATCCTGCAGGGAATCCATCACCACCTTGGCGTTGAGCGGGTCGAGCGAGGCGATCGGCTCGTCGGCTAGGATCACCTTGGGCTGCTGCAACATGGCGCGGGCGATGGCGACACGCTGCTGCTGGCCGCCGGACAAGGTACCGGCCGGCTGCAACGCCGTGCGGGCAATGTCGAGACGCTCGAGCGCCGCGATCGCCTCGGCCCGTTCCTCGCGGGAGAAGACGCCGAGCAGATTGACAAGGGTCGAGCGATGATTGAGCCGGCCGAGCAGCACATTGGTCAGCACGTCGAGGCGCGGCACCAGGTTGAACTGCTGGAAGATCATGGCGCAGTCGCGCTGCCAGCGCCGGAGCGGCGAGCCGCGCAGCCGCGAAACTTCGGCGCCGTCAAAAAAAATCGACCCTTGGCTCGGATCGATGAGGCGGTTGATCATGCGCAAAAGGGTCGATTTGCCGGCGCCGGAGCGACCGATGATCCCGACCATCTGTCCGTGCGGGATCGAGATGTCGACATTGCTGACAGCAGTGTTCTTGCCGAACCGGCGCGTGACGCCGCGAATTTCGAGCGTCGCTGACATTTCGAGCGTTGCTGACATGGGGTAAGCTCCAGTCCAATCGCGGTTGAAGGTCTGTTAACCCTCGCTAGCGCAACGGCATGAACCTGCGGTGTCGGATTGATGTCAGTTTTGTTACCGCCCACAGGTGCGCCGAGCGGGAAGGCGAGTTGACCCAAACCCTGCCGTTCGAGCGGCAGGGAAGGGATCAGCCGAGGACCAGCAGTTCCTCGAAATGCTCCATGTCCCTGAAGCTGCAAAAGGCGGGTGGCCGCAGCTCGATGACCGGAGCCTGCCGGGTAAACAGTGAGAGGCAATCGTCGAACAGATCTTGCCATTCGGACGCTTTTTCGTCCGCCAGACGCCAGATCTGGTAGGCGAAAGTGATGTGGAAGACGTAAGCATCGTGGTCGGGATGCCGGTATCCGAACGGCACCGACAAGGCATCGCGCCATTCGCGCATGATACGCACGTCCTCATCGGTCGCGCCGGCAACCGTCAAGCCGGTCGGCACGACATCGATCACTTTGACCTTGAAGGCACCGCGACCTTCGAAGCCGTTCAGGCGTTGCTGATAGAGGCGGGTCATGTCGTCGATGCTGGTGTCGAGCGGCACATCCGCCGGCCAATAGGGAAGCCTGCGGCGGTATTCGATGATGCCCTGGAACAGGGTCATGTGCAGGCTGGAGACCGGCGTGAAGGCCAGCCGGTCGGCATCGGGCATGGCGCGCATCCGCTCACGCACGTCGATGACCGTCGCCTCGGACGGCGAGCCTTTGACGAGATGGCAGACAACGGTGTTGCCGGGCTCGTTGAGAAAATTACCAGAGGTGTCGTAGCGCCTGCCGAGATGCACCGGAGGGGTCGGGTTGGTGCCTTCGAAAAATCCGGCGAGCGAGGATCTTGGCTTGTCGAGCATGGCGATCTCCTTGGGAGAACCGCGTCTTGTCCGAGTCATGTGTCAGGGGTGTGAATGGGTGAATAGTGAATAGTGAGAAGCGTTCTCCGGTCGGTGACGCTGCCTCCCATTCACCATTCACCATTCACTCTTCGTATTTTTCCAGAAAGGCTTCCGCCTCCAGCGCGCGAAAATCGTCGAGCGCGGCGCGCAGCCGGGCGTGATCCCAGTCCCACCAAGCGAGCGCCTGATAGCGTTCCGCCGTGCGGCGGTCGAAGCGTTCGCGGATCGATCTGGCCGGCACGCCACCGACGATCGTGTACGGGGCGACATCCCTGGATACAACAGCGCCGGCGCCGACCGCGGCGCCATCGCCGACGGTGACGCCGGGCAGGATGGTCGAGCCGTGGCCAAGCCAGGTGTCGTGGCCGATAGAGACGCGTTTGGCGCGACGCTGGGCGAAGAACTCGCTCTCGTGCTCGGCGTCGTCCCAATAGTCCGAGGCGCGATAGGTGAAATGGTGCAGCGTCGGCCGCCAGGTCGGATGGTTGGTCGCGTTGATGCGCACGCTGGCGGCGATGTTGGAAAACTTGCCGATCGTCGCGCACCAGACGGCGCAGTCCTGCATCATGTAGGAATAGTCGCCGAGCGTGCTTTCCGAGACCCGGCTGCGTTCGGCGACCTCGGTCCAGCGGCCGAGCGTCGAGTTCTCGACCTGCGCCGTCTCATGGACCAGCGGTGCTTCCGACAGCTTTCTGCTCATGCGGCGATTTTCCCGGCGGCAAAAGCGGTCACGTCGATGACGCGGTCGGCTACTGCCTCGCGCACGTCGTGATCGTGGAAGATGCCGAGCAAGGCGACGCCGGCGGCCTTCTTGGCGGCGATGAGTTCGATCACCACGTCGCGGTTCCTGGCGTCGAGCGATGCGGTCGGCTCGTCGAGCAGCAGGATCGGGTGCTCGGTGATGAAACCGCGCGCGATGTTGACGCGCTGCTGCTCGCCGCCGGAAAACGTCGCCGGCGGCAGCGCCCAGAGCTTTTCCGGCAGGTTGAGTTCAGCCAGCAGAGAACGAGATTTCTCCCGCGCGGCCTCGCGTTCCTCGCCCCGCTCGATCAGCGGCTCGGCAACAACGTCGAGAGCTGAGACCCGCGGCACGGTGCGCAGGAACTGGCTGACATAGCCGATGGTTTGCCGGCGCACGGCAAGCACCGTGCGCGGGCTGGCTGTCGCGAGATCGATGAGACCGTCATCATGCTGGACGATGATCTGCCCCTCGTCGACGGCATAGTTGCCGTAGAGCATCTTCAGGATCGAGCTCTTGCCGGCGCCGGAGGGACCACCGAGCACGGCGCATTCTCCGGCCTGGATCGAGAACGAGACGCCGGCGACAACAGGCAGTCCGATGCCGTCGCGCAGATGCATGGTGAAGCTCTTGGCGACGTCGGAGACGACGAGAGGGGTTGCCATGGTCACACCTGCAATATCGAGGAAACAAGGAGCTGGGTGTAAGGTGCGCGGGGGTCGTCGAGGACGCGGTCGGTGAGGCCGCTTTCAACGACGCGGCCGTCCTTCATCACCATCATGCGCTGCGACAGGAGCCGCGCCACCGCAAGGTCGTGCGTGACGACGATCGCCGCCAGGCCGAGGTCGGTGACGAGGCCGCGCAACAGGTCGAGCAGGCGCGCCTGCACCGAGACGTCGAGGCCGCCGGTCGGCTCGTCCATGAACACCAGCCGCGGCCCGGTGACGAGATTGCGGGCGATCTGCAGGCGCTGGCGCATGCCGCCGGAAAAGGCGCGCGGCTCGTCGTCGATGCGATCCTCGTCGATCTCGACGCGCGACAGCCAGTCGACGGCGGTGGCGCGGATCTTGCCATAGTGGCGGTCGCCGACCGCCATCAGCCGCTCGCCGACATTGGCGCCGGCCGACACCGTCATGCGCAGGCCGTCAGCGGGGTTCTGATGGACGAAGCCCCAGTCGGTGCGCATCAGGAAGCGGCGTTCCGCCTCGCCCATGCGGTAGAGTTCGCGGAACTGGCCGTCGCGCATGCGGTAGCTGGCAGTGCCGGAACTCGGCAGCAGCCGGGTCGACAGGCAGTTGAGCAGCGTCGTCTTGCCCGAACCGGATTCGCCGACGACAGCCAGCACCTCGCCCGGCCACAGGTCGAAGGTGACGTTTTCGCAGCCGACGCGCGAACCGTAGAATTTGGACAGCGCCGAGACGCGCAGCAGCGGTTCGTCGGTCATTGCGCTGGCTCCACTTTTTCTGGGGCAACATGGGCTTCGGGCGCGAGATGACCGCGATGGCCCTCTTCGCGGCGCTTCTCGCAATAATCAGTGTCGGAGCAGACGAACATGTGGCCGCCATGGTCGTCGAGGATGACCTCGTCGAGATAGACATTCTCGGCCGCGCAAAGCGCGCAGGGCTGGTCGAAGGTCTGCACCTCGAAGGGATGGTCCTCGAAGTCGAGGCTGACCACCTCGGTGAACGGCGGCAGCGCATAGATGCGTTTTTCGCGGCCGGCGCCGAACAGTTGCAAAGCCGGCGAATTGTGCATCTTCGGATTGTCGAATTTCGGCGTTGGCGAGGGATCCATCACATAGCGGCCCTCGACCTTGACCGGATAGGCGTAGGTGGTGGCGATGCGGCCATGCCTGGCGATGTCTTCGTAGAGTTTCACATGCATGAGGCCGTATTCCTCCAGCGCGTGCATCTTGCGCGTTTCGGTCTCGCGTGGTTCGAGGTAGCGCAGCGGCTCGGGGATCGGCACCTGATAGACCAGCACCTGGCCCGCGCTCAGCGGATGTTCGGGGATGCGGTGGCGGGTCTGGATGATGGTGGCCTTGGCCGTCTCGGTGGTAACGGCGACATTGGCGACCTTCTTGAAGAAGGCGCGGATCGAGACGGCATTGGTGGTGTCGTCGGCGCCCTGGTCGATGACCTTGAGGACATCGCCGGGGCCGATGATCGAGGCGGTGACCTGTACGCCGCCGGTACCCCAGCCATAGGGCATCGGCATTTCGCGCGAGGCGAACGGCACCTGATAGCCGGGGATGGCGATGCCCTTGAGGATCGCGCGGCGGATCATGCGCTTGGTCTGCTCGTCGAGATAGGCGAAGTTGTAGGTGGCGATGTCGGTCATGGCGATTCACATCCGCGCTGTGCTATTGAATCGGCGTCCAAGATGCGGAAAAAGGGGCGAAATCGGATGACCCAAACCGGTTGGATGTATCTCGGAATTCTCCTGCTGGTGTTCGCCTGCGTGGTTGCCTCTATCCTTCGAAGAATGGTTTTTCCCGCAGCCAGGGAAGGCGCGCACGGCGAGAGCATTGGCCCCAGCGGCGGCTACCGCGGAGGGCATGGCGACCATTCGCACGACAGCGGTGGCGGTGACGGCGGGTCGGGCGACTAGGCTCATTCCGCGGCCTCCTTCTTTTCTTCCAGCATGTCGGCACTTTCGCGGGCATCGTGCTCGGCGCGCATGCGGCGCACCAGGTCGAGTTCGGCCTGGAAGTCGACATAGTGCGGCAATTTCAGATGCTCGACGAAGCCGGTCGCCTGGACGTTGTCGGAATGCGAGATGACGAACTCCTCGTCCTGCGCGGCGGCGACGACATCCTCGCCGAGTTCGGTTGCGCGAAGAGCGCGGTCGCAGAGCGCCATGGCCATCGCCTTGCGCTCGCTCTGGCCGAAGACAAGGCCGTAGCCGCGGGTGAATTGCGGCGGCGCCTTGGCGGAACCCTTGAACTGGTTGACCATCTGGCATTCGGTGACGCGGATGCTGCCGAGCGGGACAGTGAAGGGCAGTTCCGGCACGTCGAGTTCCAGTTCGACCTCGCCGATGCGGATCTCGCCGACGAAGGGATGGTTGCGGGCATAGCCGCGCTGGGTCGAATAGCCGAGCGCCAGCAGAAAGCCCTCGTCGCCGCGTGACAGCGCCTGCAGGCGGATATCGCGCGCCATCGGGAATTCCAGCGGTTCGCGGGTGATGTCGCCGGGAACATGGTCCTGCGGCATGTCGCCGTCGGGTTCGATCAGGCCCTCGCGGGCGAGGATCGCGGAGACGCGCGGCATGGCTTCGGCTTCGCTTTCGCGGCGCTGCGGCTCCTCGACATCGCCGCCGGCGGCAAGCTCGGGATCGAGCAG
>NZ_NWQG01000262.1:0-1516 GCF_002529485.1 Mesorhizobium sanjuanii | reverse complement strand
GGCGATGCGTGTAGTCGAAGGTCGGGCCGAGAAGCTGGCCGCCGGGCAGGTCCTTGTAGGTCGCCGATACCCGCCGCTCGACCAGCATCGCGCCGGTTTCGATCGCCCTGGTGTAGCCGAAGCGGGGCAGCGTGGTGCGATAGGCGCGGACCAGGAAGATCGCCTCGATCATGTCGCCGCGCGCCTGGACGATGGCAAGCGCGGCCAATTCCCTGTCGTAGAGCGAGCCTTCGCTCATCACCCGGTCGACGCCGAGCGCCAGCTGCCCGACGATCTGGTCGAGGCGAAGTGCTGGCACCGAGCGGTCGCCGCGGCGGCGATCGGCGAGCAGGCGATGGGCGTTGGCGATTGCGGCTTCGCCGCCTTTTACCGCAACATACATCTCACGCCTCCATCGTCTTGATACGCGTCGTGCGCGGCAGGCAGGCGATGCTGTCGGCGGCGGCCAGGATGATGTCGACGCCACGCGGGAAGCGCTGGTTGTTCTGTTTCCATTGCTCGACGAAATGGCGCGGCATCCGCGCCGGCGCGATGGTCGCGGTTTTCTCGATGCCGGGACCTTTGAGCTGCAAAGGCGTGCCCGACGTCAGATCGCTCACCTGCAGGATCAGCGTGGTGGAACGGTCGGGATACTCCTGGGTGCCTTGCGAAAAGCCGTCGAGCGCCATCATCTCGGCCGGCGAAGCGATCAGCGCGAAATGCGCGTCGGCGGGCGTGTTGGCCAGCGGCGCGCCGGCATGAAAACCGAGCCAGGATTTCACCGTCGGGGAAGCCTGCAAAGCCGGATCGAGCCAGAGCGGCGTGTCATTGTCGCACAGCGCCAGAGCGACGGCGCCAGCAGTCGCGGACAGTGGCGCCGGCGGATGGGCGAAAGCCGGTAGGGCTTGCACGCTGCCGGGCTGGGCCATGGCGTCCATGACGGCACGGAACACCGTCTGCGCGTTGAACACCGGATCGACGAATCCGCCCTCGATCGCTTGCGCCGTCATATCCATCAGTCTTCTCCGCGCACCATGGTAAAGAAATCCACCTTCGTCGCCGCCGTCTCGGCGCGGCGCTGCTCATGCGACTTGGCCAGTGCCGCCTGCAAAGGCGCGACCAGCTTGGCCTCGATCGCGTCGCGATGGGCGGGGTCCTGCCACAGCGCGTCGGCGATCGCCGCCAGCTTTGCCTTTTGCCTGTCGCGGCCAAGCGTGTAGCAATGGCCGACCTGTCCGGCTGGCACCCGGACGGTGGCGCGGGTGACCGTCGCCTCACCGACATTGAATGGCGCGCCGCCGCCGCCGATGCGGCCGCGCACGGTGACCAGGCCGGTTTCAGGACCACGCAGCAGTTCCGCCTCCGAAGGCAGTCCGGCCTCGTTCCAGAGGCGCACGATGTCGTCGCCGGAGGATTGCGCCAGCGTCGCCATGACGGCCTTGCGTTCGGCCTGTTCGCGCGCTTCCTGTCCTCGCATGGCCTGCACTCCGGTTGCGTAAATTTGTCTATTGATATAGACAACTATACAATTTATACC
>NZ_NWQG01000261.1:0-13566 GCF_002529485.1 Mesorhizobium sanjuanii | reverse complement strand
GGAGGGAACGGTATGGCCGAGAAGCGCACAGAAGCGCATCACCAGAATGCCGAGGGGCTGGATATCCAGGCCCCGGACGCCATCCTTTCCTCATTGGCCAATGCCCAGATCGAGGCGGCCAAGGCCGTGCGCGGCGCCATTCCGGCAATAGCCGAAGCGGCCGGGATCATTGCTGGCCGGCTGAACGGCGGCGGCAAGCTCGCCTATGCGGCGGCCGGCAGCTCGGGCCTGATGGCGCTGGCCGACGCGCTGGAACTGCCAGGTACTTTCGGCATCAAGCGCGATCGCATCGCCATCCTGATCGCCGGCGGCGACGAAGCCTTCAGGACGCTGGCCGGTGGTCCGGAGGACGATATCGGCGAAGCAGCAGTCGCGGTCGCCGCTGCCGGCATCGGCAAGGATGATTGCCTGATCGCCGTTTCGGCCAGCGGCTCGACGCCTTATGCGGTCAGGGCGCTTGAGGAGGCGCGCAGGCGCGGCGCTGCCACCATCGCCATCGCCAACAACAGCGATGCGCCGCTGTTGCGGCTGGCCGATGTCGCCATCCTGCTCGAAACGCCGCCGGAACTGATCGCCGGTTCGACGCGCATGGGCGCCGGCACCGCCCAGAAGATCGCGCTCAACATGCTGTCGACGCTCACCGCCATCCATCTCGGCCACGTTCACGACGGCTATATGGTCAATCTCATGGCCGACAACATCAAGCTGCGCGACCGCGCGGCGCGCATCGTCGCCGCCATCTCGGGGCGCGGCAGGGACGATGCGGCGCGCCTGCTCGAAAAGAGCGGCGGCGCCGTCAAGACCGCCATTCTGCTCGCCGCCGGTGCCGCCAGCGCCGACGAGGCGCGGAAGATACTGGAAGGGACCGGCCAGAAGCTGCGACCGGCGCTTTCCGCGCTGGAGCATGACCCCGAAAAGTGGAAACCGCTTTTCGGAAAAGATCATGCTCGAACAAAGAAGTAGAGCCTGTTTCAATCCGATTTCCATCGGGGTGAAACGGGCTCGCGAGGGGAGCAAGGGGCGCAATGCCTCTGTTCTCATCAAAACCGAACCTGAAAAAGGTCAACAGGGAGACTGAGCATGACAACGAAACTACTGACGGCACTGCTTCTCGGCACCAGCATTCTCGGCTCTGCCGGGGTCGCTTGTGCCCAAGACGTAACCCTCAACATCGAAAGCTGGCGCGGCGACGACCTTGCCATCTGGAAGGACAAGCTGATCCCGGCTTTCGAAGCCAAGAACCCCGGCATCAAGGTGGTGTTCGCGCCCTCGGCGCCGACCGAATATGACGCGGCGCTGGGCGCCAAGCTCGCCGCCGGCTCGGCCGGCGACCTGATCACCTGCCGCCCCTTCGACAAGTCGCTGGAACTCTACAAGAAGGGGAACCTCGCCGATCTCTCGTCGCTGCCCGGCATGGAGAACTTCTCCGACGTCGCCAAGGCCGCCTGGCAGACCGACGACGGCAAGGCGAGCTTCTGCGTGCCGATGGCCTCGGTCATCCACGGCTTCATCTACAACAAGGATGCCTTCGACAAGCTCGGCATCAAAGTGCCGGAGACGCGCGACGAGTTCTTCGCCGCGCTCGACAAGATCAAGGCCGACGGCACCTACATCCCGATGGCGATGGGCACAAAGGATCTGTGGGAAGCCGCGACCATGGGCTACCAGAACATCGGCCCGAACTACTGGAAGGGCGAGGAAGGCCGCGCTGCCCTGATCAAGGGCGAGCAGAAGCTGACCGACAAGGACTGGGTCGCGCCGTATGAAGAGCTGGCCAAGTGGAAGCCCTATCTCGGCGACGGCTTCGAGGCGCAGACCTATCCGGACAGCCAGAACCTGTTCACGCTCGGCCGCGCCGCCATCTACCCGGCCGGCTCGTGGGAGATCGGCCTGTTCAACACCCAGGCGCAGTTCAAGATGGGCGCCTTCCCGCCGCCGGTCGAGAAGGCCGGCGACACCTGCTACATCTCCGACCATACCGACATCGGCATGGGTCTGAATGCAGCCTCGAAGAATGCCGATGCGGCCAAGACCTTCCTGTCCTGGGTCGCGTCGCCCGATTTCGCCTCCATCTACGCCAACGCGCTGCCGGGCTTCTTCAGCCTGAACAACACGCCGGTGAAAATGGAAGACCCGCTGGCGCAGGAATTCGTTTCCTGGCGCGGCAAGTGCAAGTCGACGATCCGCTCGACCTACCAGATCCTGTCGCGCGGCACGCCGAACCTCGAAAACGAGACGTGGGTCGAATCGGCCAACGTCATCAACGGCACCGATACGCCGGAAGCTGCCGCCAAGAAGCTGCAGGACGGTCTCGACAGCTGGTACAAGCCGGCGAAGTAAGAGTTCAGGCGACGGACCGGCCGGGCATATGCCCGGCCGGTATTCAGATTGCACCGGTTTTGAGATTGCGATTGTCGGCACTGCCTCTCGGCCTTACCCTCCCTTGTGGGGAAAGGCTGGCTGACCTGTCGCAAGCCTTGGTCCTTCCCGCATAGGGAGGGTTCGGGCAATGCATCGAGGCATCATCTAGCATCACACCATTTGGAACCGAGAGACGGCGGGGACCGAACTCATGGCCGCAGCACCGAAACGACCGTTCCGCTGGCATATCGGCGTCTTTCTGGCCCCGGCGGTGCTGGTCTATACGGCAATCATGATCCTGCCGCTGGCCGGCACGCTGCAACTCTCCTTGTTCCGCAACATCGAGCAGCATCAGGTCTTCGTCGGACTGGAGAACTTCCGCACGCTGTTCGGCGACCCCAACTGGTCGGTCAATTTCTGGAACGCGCTGCGCAACAATGTCTGGTTCTTCATTATCCACATGCTGGTGCAGAACCCGATCGGCGTCATGCTGGCCGCACTTTTGTCCAGCCCGAAGCTGCGCTTCGCGGCCTTCTACCGGACGGCGATCTTCGTGCCGACCATCCTGTCCTTCGTCATCGTCGGCTTCGCCTGGAAGCTGATCCTGTCGCCGCTATGGGGCGTGGCGCCGAGCCTGATGGATCTCGTCGGGCTGAAAAGCCTGTTCACGCCGTGGCTCGGCAAGGAAGAATACGCGCTGACCACGCTCAGCCTGATCTCGGTCTGGCAGTTCGTCGGCATTCCGATGATGCTGATCTATGCCGCACTGCTCTCCATCCCCGACGAGGTGATCGAGGCGGCCGAATGCGACGGGATCACCGGCATGTCGCAATTCTGGAAGATCAAGCTGCCGCTGATCCTGCCGTCGATCGGCATCATCTCGATCCTCACCTTCGTCGGCAATTTCAACGCTTTCGACCTGATCTACACCGCGCAAGGCGCGCTCGCCGGGCCGAACTATTCGACTGATATCCTCGGCACCTTCCTCTACCGCGCCTTCTTCGGCTTCCAGCTGCAGGTCGGCGATCCCAACATGGGCGCGGCGATCGCCACCATGATGTTCCTGATCATCCTCGGCGGCGTCTGCGTCTATCTCTTCCTCGTGCAGACGCGCCTGCGTCGCTATCAGTTCTGAGGGGGGGGCAAGAGATGAGCACCGCCACCCGTTCGCTTCCCCGCACCATCGGCGCCCATGCGATCCTGTTGACCTACACGGTGATCGCGCTGTTTCCGGTGATCATCGTCATCATGAATTCGTTCAAGTCCCGCGCGGGCATCTTCGGCGCGCCGCTGACGCCGCCGACGCCAAAAACCTTCGACCTGATCGGCTACACCACGGTCATCGGCCAGGGCGATTTCATCCACTATTTCCAGAACAGCCTTGTGGTGACCGTCGCCTCGCTGTTCTTCGTGCTTCTGTTCGGCGCCATGGCCGCCTTCGCGCTGTCGGAATATCGTTTCCGCGGCAACACGATGATGGGGCTTTATCTCGCGCTCGGCATCATGATTCCGATCCGCCTCGGCACCGTGGCCATCCTGCAGTTGATGGTGGCGAGCGGGCTGGTCAACACGCTGACGGCGCTGATCCTGGTCTACACCGCGCAAGGCCTGCCGCTGGCGGTGTTCATCCTGTCGGAATTCATGAAACAGGTGTCCGACGATCTGAAGAATGCCGGCCGCATCGACGGCCTCTCGGAGTACACGATCTTCTTCCGGCTGGTGCTGCCGCTGGTCCGGCCGTCGATGGCCACCGTTGCCGTCTTCACCATGATCCCGATCTGGAACGATCTGTGGTTTCCGCTGATCCTGGCGCCATCGGAAGAGACCAAGACGGTGACGCTCGGCGCGCAGCTCTTCCTCGGCCAGTTCGTCACCAACTGGAACGCGATCCTGGCGGCACTTTCGCTGGCGATCATGCCGGTGCTGATCCTCTACGTCATCTTCTCGCGGCAGCTGATCCGCGGCATCACGTCGGGAGCCGTCAAGTGAGCGAGGGGCGAGACATTGTCGTCCAGAGCCTTGCCGAGACGGCAAGCCGCTATGGATTTCGAGGCGTCCGCGCCACGAATTACTACCGCGAATGGCCGGAGACGATCTGCTTGCTCAACCTTCAGAAATCGTCCTGGGGACCGCAATTCTATCTCAACGCCGCCGTCTGGTTTACACGACTCGGGCCGGAGCGCCGACCGAAAGTGCCCAACTGTCACATCCACTGGCGTGTCAATTCGGTGATGGAAGACGGGCAATCAAAGATGCTCACGCAGGCACTCGATCTTGAGTATCCGCTGCCTGTCGAACAAAGGCTTTCGATGATCAAGAGCGGAGTCGATGCCTATGGCTTCCGGCTTTTGTCCCTCTGTGACAGCGAGGACGCAGCTCTGCGGGTCGCGGAAGAATGCGGGCCACACGTATTGGTGGCTCTCGCAGCCCGTAGTCAAGAAAAGGCGAATTGAAATGGCCGAACCTCTTCGCGTCGTTGTCGCCGGCCTTGGCAATATGGGCCGCAGCCATGCGCTGGCCTACCACACCAATCCGGGCTTTGAGATCGCGGCGCTGATCAACCGTTCCGACGTGCCGCTGCCGGAAGGGCTGTCGGGCTATGGCATCAGGCGCTCTTTCGACGACGCACTGCGTGACGAAAAACCCGATGTCGCCTGCGTCGCCACCTATTCCGACAGCCATGCCGACTATGCGGTGAAGGCGTTCGAGGCCGGCTGCCATGTCTTTGTCGAAAAGCCGCTGGCAACCACCGTCACTGACGCAAAGCGCGTCGTCGCGGCCGCCAAGGCCAACGGCAAAAAGCTGGTGATCGGCTATATCCTGCGCCATCACCCGTCCTGGATCCGGCTGATCGCCGAGGCACGGAAACTCGGCGGCCCCTACGTGTTCCGCATGAACCTCAACCAGCAATCGTCGGGACACACCTGGGAGACGCACAAGCAATTGATGCGGACGACGTCGCCGATCGTCGATTGCGGCGTGCACTATCTCGACGTGATGCTGCAGATCACCGACGCCAGACCGGTCGAGGTGCGCGGCTTGGGGGCGCGGCTGACCGACGAGATCGCGCCCTCAATGTACAACTACGGCCATCTGCAGGTGCTGTTCGATGACGGTTCGGTCGGCTGGTACGAGGCCGGCTGGGGTCCGATGATTTCGGAAACGGCCTTCTTCGTGAAGGACGTCATCTCGCCGAATGGCTGTGTCTCGATCGTGATGAAGGAGGGTGTGAAGTCCGACGACATCGACACCCACACCAAGACCTCGACCATCCGCCTGCACAGTGCCGCGACCGGTGCGGACGGCAAGTTCGCCAAGCCTGACGAAATGCTGTCGATGGAAGGCGAACCCGGCCATCAGGATCTCTGCGATCTCGAACAGGCCTTTGTCCTGAAGGCGATCCGCGAGGACCTCGATCTCACCCGCCATATGGACGACGCGGTCAAGTCGCTCGCCGTCTGCCTTGCCGCCGACGAGAGCGTGCGCAGCGGCGCCGCCGTCAAACTCTAGAACAGGGACGAAGCCGTGGGCTCGCTGAACATCGAGAATGTGAAAAAGGCTTTTGGGCCGGTCGAGGTGCTGAAGGGCATCAACCTCGAAGTGACGGATGGCGAATTCGTCGTCTTCGTCGGTCCGTCGGGCTGCGGCAAGTCGACCTTGCTCAGAGTCATCGCCGGGCTTGAGGATTCAACCTCGGGCCGCGTCGTCATCGACGGCGAGGATGTCTCGGCCACCCCGCCGGCCAAGCGCGGCATCGCCATGGTGTTCCAGACCTATGCGCTCTATCCGCATCTGACGGTGAGGAACAATATGGGCCTCGGATTGAAGCAGGCCGGCACGCCGGCGGCCGAGATCGAGCGCCGCATCGGCATCGCCTCCTCGATGCTGTCGTTGGAGCCGTACCTCGAAAGGCGGCCGGCGGAGCTCTCCGGCGGCCAGCGCCAGCGCGTCGCCATCGGCCGCGCCGTGGTGCGCGAACCCAAGCTGTTTCTGTTCGACGAACCGCTTTCGAACCTTGACGCGGCTCTGCGCGTCAACACGCGACTGGAGATCGCGCAGCTGCATCGCCGGCTGAAAGCGACGATGATCTATGTCACCCACGACCAGGTCGAGGCGATGACGCTGGCCGACAAGATCGTCGTGCTCAACGCCGGTCGGATCGAACAGATCGGCGGACCGATGGAGCTTTACAATTCGCCGGCCAATGAATTCGTCGCCGGCTTCATCGGCTCGCCGAAGATGAATTTCGTTGATGGCGCGAGACTGGGCGAGACGGCCAAGACCATCGGCGTCCGCCCGGAGCATCTGACCGTCGATCCGAAATCCGGCACCTGGAAGGGCACGGTGGTCCACGCCGAGCATCTTGGCGCCGATACCAATCTCTATCTCGACTGCGAGGAGGCCGGGCTGATCACCGTGCGCATCTTCGGCGTCTACAATGCCGAGCCGGGAGCCACGCTCTACGCGACGCCGGATCCGGCGAAGACCTATCGGTTCGGGGCCGATGGCAAGGTGTTGAAATAAGATTGCTGCGTAGGTGGGCGCTGCCACTCACCCTTACCCTCTCCCCGTAAAGGACGGGGAGAGGGGTGGCCAGCGTTGGAGCTTGACCCTTCTCCCCGTCCTTTACGGGGAGAAGGTGCCGGCAGGCGGATGAGGGGCAGCGCGAACCTCTCGTGTCGCGCGCCCTACTCGTCCGCCTTGAAAGTCTGCTTCTGCGTGCCCATCCCTTCGATACCCAACTCAACCACGTCTCCCGCCTTCAGAAACACTGGCGGCTTCATGCCCAGCCCAACGCCGGGCGGCGTGCCTGTCGAGATGATGTCGCCGGGATGCAGCGACATGAACTGGCTGAGATATGAAACGAGATAGGCGACGCCATAGACCATGGTCTTGGTCGAGCCGTTCTGCATCGTCTTGCCGTTGACCTTCAGCCACATCGGCAGGTCCTGCGGGTCCTTTACTTCGTCCTTGGTGACCAACCACGGCCCGATCGGCCCGAATGTGTCGCAGCTCTTGCCCTTGGTCCACTGGCCCTGCCGCTCGGCCTGGAAGGCACGCTCGGATACGTCATGCGAGACGCAGTAGCCGGCGACATAATCGAACGCATCAGCCTCGCTGACATATTTGGCGGTCTTGCCGATGACCACGCCAAGCTCGACCTCCCAATCGGTCTTGACCGAGCCGCGCGGGATCAGCACGTCGTCGTCAGGCCCGACAATGGCTGAGCTTGCCTTCATGAAGATGATCGGCTCCGGCGGCACGGTGGCGCCGGTTTCGGCGGCGTGGTCGGAATAGTTGAGGCCGATGCAGATGAACTTGCCGGTGCCGGCAACGCAGGCGCCGATGCGCGGGCTGCCGGAAACTGCCGGCAGCGATTTCGCATCGAGCTTCGACAGCATGTCCAGCGAGGCCGGATGGAGCGTCGTGCCGGCGATGTCGGCGACATGGGCGGAGAGGTCGCGGATCGTTCCATCCGCATCGATGAGGCCGGGGCGTTCGCTACCCGCCTCGCCATAGCGCAGCAGTTTCATTCTTTTTCTCCCAGTTGTGACCAGAGGCCTCTCAGATCGACCAGCCACCGTCGATATTATAAGCCTGCCCCGACGTATAGGTGGCGCCGGCGAGATAGACGGCGAGATCGGCGATTTCCTCGGGCGTCCCCAGCCGGCCCATTGGCTGGCGGGCAATGAAGGCGGCGCGGGCCGCCTCATAGTCGCCCTGCGCATGCATGCGGTCCTGCAGCGACGGGCTCTCGACGGTGCCCGGGCAGATCGCGTTGCAGCGTATGCCCTTGCCGACATAGTCGGCGGCGACCGCCTTGGTCAGGCCGATGACCGCGGCCTTGGTGACGCCATAAGCGAAGCGGTTGGGCACACCCTTGCCGGCGCCGGCGACCGAAGACATGTTGATGATCGATCCGTCGCCACGCACCAGCATTCCCGGCAGCACGGCGCGGATGGTGCGGATCATGGCGCGCACATTGAGGTTGAAGGCGAAGTCGAGATCGGCATCCTTCATCTCGAGGATCGATCCTGAATGGACGAAACCGGCGCAGTTGAACAGCACGTCAACGACGCCGATCTCGGCGAAGGCGGCGTTGACGGCCTCATCGTTCAGCACGTCGAGCTTGCGGGTCTTGATCCCTGTTGTCTTGCCGAGTTCGGCGAGCAGCGCATCGTTGATGTCGGTGGCGTGCACCACGGCGCCTGCCTTGGCGAAAGCCAGCGCGCTCGCCCGGCCAATACCTTGCGCCGCCGCCGTGACGACAACGACCTTGCCTGCCAGATCCGCCATGCTTTTCTCCTCGCCGCTCGGGTCATCAGCATTTATCGGCGGACGGCCAAGGCGTCATGTGCCAGTCAGGCGCGATCATGCGACCTGTGCTTCGCCGCTCACTGATAAAAATGTTTTTTCTCGTTAAAGAACACGCATCCGAGCGTCAAGCGCGAACACGATCAATGCATATCGCTCAATCGCCGTAGGGCACCCAGACGTTCTTGACCTCGACAGCACGGCGCAGCAAGGCATCGCCCGCCGCGTCAGCCGAAGCCCAGTCGAGGCTGCGGCCATTGCCGGTCCACACGCGTTTCAGGTTACCAACAGAGTCCGCTTCCGCCTTGGCGCAGGTCTCGGCATCGGCGAAGACCCAGAGCCCGTCGACATCATCGTGCTTGGCCAGCACGCTGGCGAGCTCCGCGCTGCGGCCGGTAACGATGTTGATGGCGCCGGCCGGGACGTCGGAATATTCGATGACCTGATAGAGATCGGTGGCAAGCAACGGGTATTTCTCCGAAGGTACGGCCACCACCGTGTTGCCCATGGCCAGCGCCGGCGCCAGCAGCGAGATCAACCCGAGCAGCGGCGCATTGTCCGGCGCCACGATGCCGACGACGCCGACCGGCTCATGCAGCGCCAGCGTGACCGCGCGGGCCGGCGGCTGATGCACGCGACCTTCGAACTTGTCGGCAAGGCCGGCATAGAGGAACAGCCGCTCGATCGACTGCTCGACCTCCTCGCGCGCCGCCTTGGCGCCGGCGCCGGTAAGTTCGCTGAGACGCGCCGCGAATTCATCGGTGCGGCCGGAGAGGTTCTCGGCCAGATAGTAAAGCACCTGGGACCTGTTATAGGCGGTAGCCTCCGGCCAGCCTTTGCAGGCGCGGGCGGCCGCGACGGCGTCACGGATGTCCTTGCGGTTGCCGAGACCGACTTCGCCGGCAAGTTTGCCCTTGGCGGTGGCAATGCCGATCGAATAGTTGCCGTCCGGCCTGACCTGCTTGCCACCGATGAACAGTTTTGCCGTCCGATCGATGGCGTCGCCTTCCGACCTCTCGACGGGTTGGGCCGAAGCCGCCGCCGGCTTGATTGCTGGGCCGAGCGGCAGTTTTGCCGCGAGATATTCGAACATGCCCTCGCGGCCGCCTTCGCGGCCAAAGCCGCTTTCGCGGTAGCCGCCGAAGCCGCAGGCGGCGTCGAACATGTTGGTGCCATTGACCCAGACGACCCCGGCCTTCAACTGCGGCGCGACATGGAGTGCCAGGTTGACATTCTCGCTCCACACCGAGGCTGCCAGCCCGTAGCGGGTGTTGTTGGCGAGTTCGATCGCCTCCTCGGTGTTGCGGAAGGTCATGGTGGCGAGAACCGGCCCGAACACTTCTTCCTGGGCCAGGATATTAGCCGGCGAAACACCTGTCGCCAGCGTCGGCAGATGGTAGTAGCCGGAAGACGGCAGGACCGCGTCCGGCTGCCAGCAGATGGCGCCCTGTTTCGCCCCTTCCGCGACCAGGCCCTTGACCCGGTCGAGCTGGCTTAGGTCGACCAGCGGGCCAATGTCGGTGTTCTTGTCGAGCGGGCTGCCGACGCGCAGCCGGCTCATCCGCGTCTTGACCTTGGCGATGAAGGCATCGGCGATGCCTTCCTGCACCAGCAGCCGCGAACCGGCGCAGCAGACCTGGCCCTGGTTGAACCAGATGCCGTCGACCAGACCCTCGACGGCGCTGTCGAGATCGGCGTCCTCGAAGACGATGAATGCCGACTTGCCGCCAAGTTCCAGCGACAGTTTCTTGCCCGACCCCGCGGTGGCTTTCCGGATGATCTTGCCGACTTCCGACGATCCGGTGAAGGCGATCTTCTGGATGCCTGGATGATTGACGATGGCCGCGCCCGCCTCCGGCCCGCCCTGGACGATATTGACGACCCCTATCGGTACGCCTGCCCGTTCGCAGATCTCGGCGAACAGTATGGCGGTGAGCGGCGTGAACTCGGCCGGCTTCAGCACCACGGTGCAGCCGGCGGCGAGTGCCGGCGCGATCTTCCAGGCCAGCATCAAGAGCGGGAAATTCCATGGAATGATCTGGCCAACGACACCGACGCCCTTGTAACCAGGAAAATCCCTGTCCAGCGCTTGCGCCCACCCGGCATGGTGGATGAAATGGCGGATGGCCAGCGGCACGTCGATGTCGCGGCTCTCGCGGATCGGCTTGCCATTGTCGATCGATTCCAGCACCGCAAGCAGGCGCTGGTGGCGCTGCATGGCGCGGCCGATGGCATAGAGCACCTTGGCGCGTTGATAGCCCGAGCTGGCGCTCCACTTCGGCAGTGCCTTGGCGGCTGCCGACACAGCCGCGTCGATATCGACGGCACCGGCATCCGACACCTTGGCCAGCAGCTTGCCGGAGGAGGGATCGCTGGTCTCGAAGGTCTTGCCGCTTGTGGCGGCTTGCCAGTGACCGCCGATGAACAGCGCTTTGCCGAAATCGCGCCCGGCAAGCCACGCATCCGCCTCGTTGCGCGCCTCAGGCGCCGGGCCGTATTCCATGCCGTGATAGCGTTCGAGAATGTTCATCGGGTGCTCCGGATACTTGTCTTGGCAGGCGTTCCTTCGCGCCCCCCTCTGTCCTGCCGGACATCTCCCCCACAAGGGGGGAGATCGGCCTTCACGCCTGTCGGCTGCCGTTCTGCAACGTCGGCGATTGGCGAAATCATCGATGACAGCCAATCTCCCCACAAGTGGGGGAGATGTCCGGCAGGACAGAGGGGGGCGCGAAGGAACTCCACGTTCAAAACCCCAGCTCCAAGCCCTATGCCATGGCGTGGCGATGATTGGCCGAATAGTGACCCGTCAGATGGTGTTCGAGCTGGCGCTCGATGTCGGTCAAAAGGCTCGACGCGCCGAAGCGGAACAGTCCCGGCTCCAGCCATGGCCGTCCGAGCTCCTCCTTCATCAGCACCAGCCAGTCGAGCGAGGCTTTTGCCGTGGAAATGCCGCCGGCCGGCTTGAAGCCGATGAGATAGCCGGTTTCCTCGAAATAGGCGCGGATGGCGCGCACCATGGCGAGGCCGACGGGCAGCGTCGCGTTGACGCTTTCCTTGCCGGTCGAGGTCTTGATGAAATCGGCACCCGCCATCATCGCCACCATGGACGCCAGCATGACATTGCGCAGCGTGGCGAGGTCGCCGGTGCCGAGGATGACCTTGAGATGCGCCTCGCCGCAGGCGGCGCGCATCGAGACGATCTCGTTATAGAGTTCCTGCCATTTGGCGCCGAAAACCAGGCCGCGCGGAATGACGACGTCGATCTCATCAGCGCCATCGCGGACCGAGGCCTCGATCTCCTGCAGGCGCGTCGACAGCGGCGCCAGTCCATGCGGGAAAGCGGTGGAAACGGCGGCGACATGGATGCCGGTGCCGCGCACGGCATCGACAGCGGTGGCAACGAACGGGTGATAGACGCAGACCGCCGCCGGCCGGATGGTTTCGCCCGTAATGCCAAGGCCCTCGACGATGTCGCGGCGGAACGGGTTGATCGCCTTGGCGCAGAGCCGGCGCACACGCTCCTCGGTGTCGTTGGAATTCAGCGTCGTCAGGTCCATGCAGGCGACGGCGCGCAGCAGCCAGGCGGCCTGGTTGTCGGCCTTGATCGAGCGCCGCTTGGTCAGGCTGGCGACGCGGCGTTCCAGCGCCGAGCGGTTGACGCTGCGCACCGATTCCATGAAGCCGAGATCGAGCCGCATGCCGGGATTGCGGGCAATGGCATGGTCTGGCGGTACGGGCGTGTTGGCGGCGGCGCGCGCCGGCAGTGGCGTCACCTTGGACGCGCCACCACCAAGGCCGGCCTCGCGGATTGTGCTGCTCATCTCCTGCCCCTTTGTTCAGCGATCATGCCGAAGATAGCCCGCGAAGTCGTACTTCACGAGTCTCTCACGCGGTCATAACGTAAAAAGGCGGCCGAAGCAGCCAGTTTTTGACCGAAAGATCAAACCTGACTTTGGAGCAGCGTCCGCCGCTCAGCCGACGAAGGCGCGCTCGACAACGAAGCTGGCCGGATGGCTCAGCGAGCCTTCCTGGAAACCGAGGCTCTCGGCCAGTTCCTTGACGTCCTTCAGCATATGCATCGAGCCGCAGATCATGATGCGGTCGGTCTCGGGGTTGAGCTTGTCGATGCCGAGATCGCTGTAGAACTTGCCGGAACCGATCAGCGCGGTGATGCGGCCCATGCGCTCGGACTCTTCGCGCGTCGTCGAGTTGTATAGCGTGACGCGGCCGCCGGTCAGTTCGCCGATCAGCGGATCGTTCTCCAGTGCCGCGACCAGTTCCTGGCCGTAGGTGAGTTCGGCATTGTCGCGGCAGGTGTGCGTCAGGATCACCTGCTCGAATTTCTCATAGGTGTCGGGGTCGCGCAGCAGGCTGGCGAAGGGGGCGATGCCGGTGCCGGTCGAGATCATGAACAGGCGCTTGGCCGGGGTCAGTGCGTCCAGCACCAGCGTGCCGGTCGACTTCTGGCGCATGATGATTGTGTCGCCGACCTGGATCTTCTGCAGCTCGGAAGTCAGCGGGCCGTCCGGCACCTTGATCGAGAAGAATTCCAGCTCGTCATCCCAGGCAGGACTGGCGATGGAATAGGCTCGGAACACCGGCTTCTCGGCATTGGGCAGGCCGATCATGACGAACTCGCCGGAACGGAAGCGCAGCGACTGCGGCCGGGTGATGCGGAAGGAAAACAGGCGGTCGGTGTAATGCTTCACCGAGACGACGGTTTCGGCATAGACATTGGCCGGTATGGGGAATTGCAGCGGGCGGGCGCCGGCGGTGTTGAACGCGGATGTGGTGTTCATCAAATCCAACCTTCTGGCGCGCTGACGCCAAACCTTCTCCTGCGCGCCCGAACCGGTCAGGTTCCAGCGTGCCGTTTGCACACTCCGAAGC
>NZ_NWQG01000260.1:0-13979 GCF_002529485.1 Mesorhizobium sanjuanii | reverse complement strand
GCTGCATATCCCCGGCCTGGTCATCGGCGGTTATCCGACCGGCCTTATCGCCAGCGTGATCGCCGTGCTTCTGGCCGCGCCGGCACTGTGGCTGTTTGCCTATGGTTCGGCGCTGATTGCGCGCAAGAACGGCTTTGCCGTGATGGAGGATGAGCCGGCCGCGCCCGATCCCCGCGAGGACGAGCTGTTCTTCGACGATGACGAGGACAACGAAGGCATACTGGCGCTTGGCGCCATAACCCATTGGTGGCTATCGTTTCGTGGCTATCTTCGCCGCCGCGCCGCACGGCGCCGCGGGCATGACGATTTCGAACCCGAGATGGAACCGCGTCCCAGCGCCTGGCGGCGTGCCGCCGAGCGGGTCGAGTCGGCCGAGTTCGCCGAGGCACGAATGAGCTCGGATGGCCGCGCCCGCGTCGAACCGGAATTCTTCGCCGCCATGGTCAACGACCGCGGCGCCTCGCTCGACCCCGACGATGCCGATGTCTTCAACGATGACGAGGATATGGACTTTGCGCCGGAACCGGCGGGCCAGCGCCGCGCCGCGCCCAATGCGAAGGTGCAGAACTTCCGCTCCGACGCGGCGACCCGCGTCGAAGCGCCGGCGCCGCGCCCGGCTCCGGGCGCCCGCGTCCAGCGCGAGGCGCAGACCTCGCTGATCGGCTCGGACACGTTCGAGATGCCGTCGCTGCATTTCCTGTCCGAGCCCAAGAATGTCGTGCGTGACGCCAGCCTGTCCAAGGATGCGCTGGAGCAGAATGCCCGCCTGCTCGAAGGCGTGCTGGAGGATTTCGGCGTCAAGGGCGAGATCATCGCCGTGCGCCCGGGTCCGGTGGTCACGCTCTACGAGCTTGAGCCGGCGCCAGGCATCAAATCGTCGCGGGTCATCGGCCTGTCCGACGACATCGCCCGCTCGATGAGCGCGATCGCCTGCCGCGTCGCCGTGGTGCCCGGCCGCAACGCCATCGGCATCGAACTGCCGAACGCCAAGCGCGAGACCGTCTATCTCAGGGAGATCATGGCCAGCCGCGATTTCGAGACGACCAAGGCCAAGCTGGCGCTGGCGCTCGGCAAGACCATCAATGGCGAGGCGGTTATCGTGGACATTGCCAAGATGCCGCATGTGCTGGTCGCCGGCACCACCGGCTCGGGCAAATCGGTCGCCATCAACACCATGATCCTGTCGCTGCTCTACCGGCTGACGCCGCAGGACTGCCGGCTGATCATGATCGATCCGAAAATGCTGGAACTCTCGGTCTATGACGGCATCCCGCATCTTTTGACGCCCGTCGTCACCGATCCCAAGAAGGCGGTGGTGGCGCTGAAATGGACGGTGCGCGAGATGGAGGATCGCTACCGCAAAATGTCGAAGGTCGGCGTGCGCAACATCGACGGCTTCAACGCCCGCGTCAGCCAGGCCGACAAGAAAGGCGAGAAGATCTCGCGCACGGTGCAGACCGGCTTCGACCGCCAGACCGGCGAGGCGATCTACGAGACGGAAAACCTCGATCTCGAGCCGATGCCCTATATCGTCGTCATCATCGACGAGATGGCCGACCTGATGATGGTCGCCGGCAAGGATATCGAAGGCGCCGTGCAGCGCCTGGCGCAGATGGCGCGCGCTGCCGGCATCCATGTCATCATGGCGACGCAGCGGCCTTCGGTCGACGTCATCACCGGCACGATCAAAGCCAATTTCCCGACCCGCATCTCCTTCCAGGTGACGTCGAAGATCGACAGCCGCACCATCCTCGGCGAGCAGGGCGCAGAGCAGCTGCTCGGCATGGGCGACATGCTCTACATGGCCGGCGGTGGCCGCATCCAGCGCGTGCACGGCCCCTTCGTGTCCGATGACGAGGTCGAGAAGATCGTCGCACATCTGAAGCTGCAGGGCGTGCCGGAATATCTCGACGCCATCACCGAGGACGACGACGAGGACGATGACGAACCGTCGGGCAAGGGCGGATCTGGCGGCGGTGGCGGCGGCAATTTCGAGGATTCCGACGATCCTTACGACCAGGCGGTCGCGGTGGTGCTGCGCGACGGCAAGGCCTCGACCAGCTACATCCAGCGCCGGCTCGGCATCGGCTACAACCGCGCCGCCTCGATCATCGAGAAAATGGAGAAGGAAGGCATTGTCGGTCCGGCCAACCACGCTGGAAAGCGCGAGATCCTGGTGCCAACGGAGGACGACAAATTCTGAGACTGTTGGGACCAAACAGTCTCTGATCCGGGTTCGGCCGACCGGGCAACCTTTGGACCTTCTGGTGCGTTCTAGCGACCGAACTCAGTTCGATTCGCCAAACTTAAGCCCAACTGGGGGTCCAGGACATCGACAACATTTAATTCGCGCATGATCCTTTCCGAAATCCGATTTTCGGGGTCATGCGCTGGAACCACAAGAGAGTGACCGGCATGAACAACTCATCCTTCGCCCCAAACCGCCGCCAGCTGCTTGGCCTTGGCCTGGTGCTCGCCGGCGCCGCTGCCATCAATGTCGTGCCGGGTTTCCAGCTGCTGGCCTCGGCGCAAGCGGCGGTGCCGCAGTCGGCCCAGAAGATCGCCGACCACTTCTCCTCGGTCAAATCGATGAGCGGCGAGTTCGTCCAGTTCGGACCCAAGGGCGAGCAGACCGGCGGCAAGTTCTTCCTGGAGCGGCCGGGCAAGATTCGGTTCAACTATGACGGAGCGTCGAATTTCAGGGTGATTTCCGACGGCCAATCGGTGGTCATCCTCAACAAGAGGCTGAAGACGTCCGACCTCTACCCGCTGTCGAAGACGCCGCTCAAGCTGCTGCTCGACAACAGGATCGATCTCTCCGGCGGGCGCGTCAAAAGCGTCAAGGAAGAGAACGACCTGACCACCATTCAGCTCGCCGACAAATCGGTGTTCGGCAATTCGAAGATCACCATGATGTTCGATCCGAAATCCTACGAATTGCGCCAATGGACCATCACCGACGCGCAAGGCAAGGACACGACGGTGATGATCTTCAACGTCAAGGAAGGCGTCAACTTCGCTCCCGACACGTTCGCCATCGACTACACGGCCAACCGCGAGCTGAATACCAAATCGCGCTGAGCATCTCGATAGCTGTGGATAGAAGCGAGCCGCGCTGTGCAGGGCGCGGCTCGGCTTGTTTTTGAGGCCTGCGGCTGGCAGGTTCCGGCGTCGCCCGCTGGATGCTGCGCATGCCCTTCTCCGTCGCCACCTGGAACATCAATTCCGTCCGCCTGCGCATGCCGATCGTCGAGCGCCTGCTTCAGGAGCGGGCGCCGGATGTGCTTTGCCTGCAGGAAACGAAGGTTCCCGACGAACTGTTTCCCGAAAAGGCCTTCCGCAAGCTCGGCTACGAGCACATCGCCTTCCACGGCCAGAAAGGCTACCACGGCGTGGCGACCGTGGCGCGCCGGCCGATCGAGGTGGTCGAAAAGCGCCGCTTCTGCGAGATCGACGACAGCCGGCATCTGTCGGTCACGGTGCGGGCCGGCGGCAAGGCGATCCTGCTCCATAATTTCTATGTCCCGGCCGGCGGCGACGAGCCCGATCCGGAGATCAACCGCAAGTTCAGGCACAAGCTGGATTTCGTCGCCGAAATGAACGCCATTCGCGCCGAGCATGACGAGGTTTCCGGCTCGATCCTGGTCGGCGATCTCAACATCGCGCCGCTCGAGCACGATGTCTGGTCGCACAAGCAGCTCCTGAAGGTGGTCAGCCACACGCCGGTCGAGACCGAAAGTTTCGAGGCGATGCGGCTGGCCGGCAACTGGATCGACCTGATGCGGCTCAACGTGCCGCATGAGCAGAAGCTTTACACCTGGTGGAGCTACCGCGCGCAGGATTGGGAAGCATCGGATCGCGGCCGGCGGCTGGACCATGTCTGGTCGTCGCCAAACCTGGTGCCGAACTTTGCCGGCTACGAGATCCTGCGGCCGGCGCGCGGCTGGGACCGGCCCTCGGACCATGTGCCGGTGATTGCACGGTTCGATTTAGAGTAGCGCGGGCAGCGATCGCCAGCGACGTTTCACAAACTCCGCACCACTTGCCCGCTCAGCCCTCGAAACGCGTTGCCAGTTTCTCGATGCGGCGGATCATCGCCTGGAAATCCTCGGAGATGCGCTGGTGCAGATGCACAGCGATATCGGGATATTCCTCCAGGATGCGGTGGAACATCTTGCGGCTGAGCCGCAGCACTTCCGAATCGATTTCGGCGAATGCGCTGGTCAGCCGGTTGGTGTCGGCGATCAGCGCCAGTTCGCTCAGCATCGTGCCGGGGCCGGCCGTGCCGATCGGGACACGGTCGCCATTCTGCTCGCGATAGAGCACGATGCGCCCGCTGACCACGATGTAAGCGGAATCCGCCACATCGTCCTCGCGATAGAGCTTGTGGTCGGCCTGCAGCATGGTGGTTTCAGCGCCGAAGGCGAGCAGACGCAACTGTTCCTCCGTAAAGTCCTCGAAGAGCCTTACGGTGGACAGGATGCGAATGTCGTCATCCAGCGCCATCTAGCTATGTCCCCGAACCGACAGTCCGACGCCTCCCTCTAGAGCTCGACCCGGAACCACCTCCAGTTTCAGGATCGTACCGGAACGCAGTCCTCGCCCCGACCGCTTAATAGATGATGAAATGTTTAAGGAACCAGCTTGTAGCCGCCGCTTTCTGTCACAAGAATTTCCGCATTGGAAGGATCGCGCTCGATCTTCTGGCGCAGCCGATAGACGTGGGTTTCAAGCGTGTGCGTGGTGACGCCGGAATTATAGCCCCAGACTTCCTCGAGCAGCACGTCGCGCGTCACCACCTTCTGGTCGGCGCGGTAGAGATATTTGATGATAGAGGCTTCCTTCTCGGTCAGCCGAACCTTGGTGCCGCGCTGGTCGATCAGAAGCTTCTGGCTTGGCTTGAAAGTGTAGGGGCCAACCGAAAAGGTGGCGTCCTCGCTCTGCTCGTGCTGGCGAAGCTGGGCGCGGATGCGGGCCAGAAGCACGGCGAAACGGAACGGCTTCGTCACATAGTCGTTGGCGCCGGCTTCGAGACCGAGAATCGTGTCGGAATCGGTGTCGTGCCCGGTCAGCATGATGATCGGCGCCTTGTAGCCGCCCTTGCGCAGTATCTTCACCGCCTCCCGGCCATCCATGTCGGGCAGGCCGACATCCATGATGAGCAGATCGATGAGGCCGCCGCGCGCCGCGGCGACGCCTTTGGCGGCGTTTGCTTCCTGCAGGACATCGAATTCCTCGTAGAGGGACAATTGCTCGACGAGTGTGCCGCGCAGGTCGTCATCATCGTCAACGATCAGAATGGTGCGTGAGGTCATGGATCAATCCGTTGTTTTGAAAAGAAAATTCAGTTGACCGCCCCCCGTTTATGCTGAAGTTGACCGGCACAACAGCCGATCACAGTGATTTGTTCCGTGACACGATCATACAAGAAAAAACGGCAGCGCAATGCAGCCGGCGCATTTTTGCCAAAAGGGCTTCGCGTGCTCACCGTGCGTGCCAGGCCCGGCAATGCTGCCCAAGGGCTCCTGCAGGCCGGCGGACTGGTGTTTCCATGCGCGCTGGGACGCGGCGGCATCTCGGCCGGCAAGCGCGAAGGCGACGGCGCTACACCGCTCGGCCAGATGCGGATCCTGTCAGGATATTTTCGCGGAGACCATTTTTCCGGCGCCCGCAAAACCCGACTGGCGATGGCGCCGATCGGGCCAGACCTCGGCTGGTGCGAAGTGCCCGACGACCGCAACTACAACCGCCCGGTGAAGATCCCCTATGGCGCCAGCCATGAGCGGATGCGGCGCGCCGACCGGCTTTATGACGCCTGTCTGGTGCTCGACTGGAACATCGCGCCACGCCGGCGCGGGCGTGGCAGCGCCATCTTTTTCCATCTGGCGCGCCCCGGCTTCACGCCGACGCAGGGTTGCGTGGCGGTGACGGCACGCACGATGGCGCGGCTGCTGCCGCTGCTGTCGGACAGGACCGTGGTGAAGGTGGTGAGGTAGGGAAGGGCAGTAGGCGGTAGGGGATAGCAGTATTCTCTTTTTCCACAGCCTATTCCCTACTGCCTACTACCTACTGCCTTTCTATTTCCGCGGCTTTTGCCAGCCAATGTCTAGCAATCCCAGCCGGCCCAGCTCCCGGTCCATGGCGCGGGCGACGTCCTTGCGTTCGGCGCCGATGTCGCGCAGTTGGCGATCCGACAGGTCCTCGACATCTTCATGTTGTTGGTTGGATTTCAGCGGAAGGTTGAGCGCGATCTTGGCGTGGCGGAACCATTCAATTGCGGCGCGCAGCCAGACTGGCTCGGCAAAAGAAGACTTCAAAACGATGTGTGACATGACCTGATCCATCCCATCCGGATGTCAAATCCGGTTTGATAGTTTCTCGATGGTCACATCATGCCGGATTGAAATTTAAGAAGGAAACGAGTAGTTTTTGCCAGATCATCAAGTTTTATTTGTGGATCGGAGGCGATGATCCTGCCAAAAATCATACCGCGCTGATGGCCCGCTTGCTGCCGGGAACGCGTGCCCTGAGGACGCTGGAGGCGGCGGCCCGGCACCTCAATTTCACCCGCGCCGCCGATGAACTCGGCCTGACGCCGGCGGCGGTCAGCCACCAGATCAAGGAAATCGAGGACCAGCTTGGCATCGTGCTGTTCACGCGCACCAGCCGCACCATCAGGCTGACGGAGGCGGGCGCGGTGCTGTTCGAGGCCTCGGCCGACGCGCTCGACCTGCTCGGCCGGGCCGTCTCAAGGGCGCACAAGATGGCGCGCGGAACGGCGCAACTGAAAGTGACCCTCGATGCGCACTTCGCGACAAAATGGCTGATGCGGCGCGTCGACAATTTCCGCAGGCACCAGCCCGATATCGAGCTGCGCTTCGACATCACCTATGACGTGCGCGATTTCGAGCGTGACGACGTCGATGTCGGCATCCGCTTCGGCACCGGGAAATATCAGGGGCTTTGCAGTCACCGTCTGTTCGACAACGTCATCATTCCCGTCTGCAGTCCGGCGCTGCTCAAGGCGGGACCGCCGCTGAAGGAGCCGCGCGACCTCTTCCAACACACGCTTGCCCATATCGTATGGGCGCGGCAAGGCGTGACCTGGCCGAATTGGCGCATGTGGATGGCGGCGGCCGGCGTCGACGATTTCGACGACAGCCGGACGGTCGTGTTCGGCAATTCCTCGGATGCGGTGCAGGCCGCGCTTGACGGCAATGCGGTGGCGCTCGCCGACTTCGCCATGGTGGCGAACGATCTCTCCGAAGGCCGGCTCGTGCAGCCATTCGCGCTGGGCATCAAGGTGGCGCCCGACTTTGCCTATCACCTGGTTTACCCGCAGGCAGCCGCCGATGATGCCAGGATCGTGGCGTTCAGGGATTGGCTCCTGAACGAAGTCCACAACCCGCAGCCGGACCCGACACGTCGGAACTGGGACGAGCTATAGACAGCGGAGATCAATCGGCCGCTGATTTCGCAGCAACGTCAGTGCGCTCAGCCCGCGACCACCGGCGCACCGAACCAGCCGATCACAGCGCCGATGAGCAGCAGCACGCCAAGCCAGTGGCCGGCGTCGATGAGGGTCAGATCCCAGCCGAAGCCTTCATAGCGATGGTTGACGGAGAGCGTCGTGGCGACGAAACCAAGCCACAGCACGAAACCGAAAACGAGCCCGGCGACGGGGCTCGGCTCGCCGCCGGTCATCGCGCCGACGATCAGGGCGGTGACAAGCGCCATCAACAGCTCGGCGATGAAGGAGATGACGAAAGGCAGCGGCGATTTCTTCATGGTTGCCGGGTCAAGCTTGGCGGCCTTCAGCCACGGCTTGCTCAACCCCATGTACCAGACCGCGCCGAACAGCCACGCCACCACGGCGGCGACGATCACCGCCAGCCAGTTCACTGCTGAAAAATCCATGCAATTCCCTCCCCGCAAGCATGTCGCCCAAAAGCATGCCCTCGGTCTTGAACCGAGGGTGCCCAGCGGTTTTGGGACAACGACATTCTCACAATCGATGCGCGATGGAACGCCTGTTCGGCGCTGCCGTCAAGCAAGGCGCCAGACGGTGGTGCGCTTGACCTCGGCGTCCTCCAGGGCCCGCGTCACCGCCACCTCGTAGACGGCAAGCGGTTCCAGTCTGGCCTTCGGCAGATAGGCGCGGCCGGGGTCGCCGACGAGGATCTCGGCGCCGCGCGCTTTCAGAGCCGCGAACCACGGCATCAGCCTGTCGGCGAAAGGCTTGTCGTAAAAGACGTCGCCGGCCAGAACCACATCCCAGCCGGCATCGGTGCCGATGCAATCCGTGCCGAGGAAATTTATCCCGGCGCCGTTGGCTTCTCCATTGAGGCGGATCGCGGTTGCGCAGAACGGGTCGATGTCGGCGGCGATCACCTCCGCCGCGCCGGCCTGCACCGCTGCGATGGCGACAAGGCCGGAGCCGGAAGCGAAGTCGAGCACACGCTTGCCGCGCACCGTATCGGGATTGTCGATGATATAGCGGGCAAGACCCTGGCCGCCGGCCCAGGCAAAGGCCCAGAAGGGCGGCGGCAGGCCGATTTCGGTCAGCTGATCCTCGGTGCGCAGCCAAAGATCATGCGCCTCGTCGGCCAGATGCAGGACTATCTCCGGCACATGCGGCGGCGCCATCAACGCCGTGTTGTCGAGGATGAACTTTTTTGCGCTGTCCGGCGTCAGCGCCGTCACGGAGCGGGTGACAGGCCGCCCATGCGGCAGACCTCTTTCCATTCGGCCGGCGTCACCGGCTGAACGGAAAGCCGCCCGAGCCGGACCAGCGCCATTTCGGCCAGCTTGGGATTGGCCTTGACCTGTTCCAGCGTCGGCGGGTTCGGCACGTCCTTGAAGGCGCGGATGTCGACGCATTCCCAGCGCGGATCGTCAGTGGTGGTGTCGGGATGGGCCAGCGCGCAGACCTCGGCGATGCCGACGACGTTAAGCCCTTCGTTGGAATGGTAGAAGAAGCCGAGATCACCGATCTGCATCGCCTTCATGTTGTTGCGCGCCGCATAGTTGCGCACGCCGTCCCATTGCGTGCCGGCCTTGCCCTTCGCCTTCAGCGCCTCGAAGGAGAAGACCGAGGGCTCGGATTTGAACAGCCAGTAGTTCATTTTGCTCCTCCGTGCGTTTAGCTAGCCGCCAGCTTGTTGAAGACCCAGTTCCACTGCCGGATTTCGACGCTTTCGAACAGTCCGGCCTTGGCGTAGGGATCGGCTGCCGACAGGGCTTCCGCTGTAGCCAGATCGGGCGCCTCGACCACGACGAGGCTGCCATTCGGTTTGCCATCGGCGTCGAGGAACGGACCGGCGAAGGCCAGTTTCTTCTCGCTATTCAGCCCTTCCAGGAAGGCAACATGTTCGGGCCGTGTATCAAGCCGCACCTGCAGCTTTCCAGGCTTGTCCTTGCAAATCCACGCAAACAGCATCTTTTCCTGCTCCGGATCGTTCGAGATTAGAAATCACATGTCGGTTTCGGTCTTCAGCGGCCTGGTCATCAGCGCCGTCACAGCCTGGCTTATGGTAATTGTGCCGTCCAGTATGGCAGCAACGGCTGTGATGATCGGCGCGTCGATGCCGCGCTCTGTGGCGATACGGGCGGCGATCGCCGCCGTCGGCACGCCTTCGGCCAAGGGCAGCCCGGCAAGCGGCCTGCCCTGCCCCAGCGCCAGCCCGTAGGCGAAATTGCGCGACTGGGCGGACGAGCAGGTCAGCAAGAGGTCGCCGAGGCCGGAAAGGCCCATCAAGGTTTCCGGTTTCGCTCCAAAGGCAGCGCCGATGCGGCGCAGTTCGACGAAGCCGCGCGTCACCATGGCGGCCTGGGCGCTGGCGCCGAGCCCGGCGCCTGTGACAGCACCCGCGGCGATGGCAAAGACATTCTTTAGCGCGCCGCCGATCTCGACGCCGATCAGGTCGTCGCTCGAATAGCAGCGCAGATTCTCGGCCGAAAAGCGGGCGGCAAGGTCGGCGGCCAGATCCGCGTTGCTGGCGGCGACCACCACTGCTGTCGGCAGGCCGCGCGCGACGTCGGTGGCGAAACTTGGCCCCGACAGAGCAGCGACTGGATTGTTGGGCAGGATCTCCCTGGCGATGGCCGACAGCAGTGCGCCGGTGTCGCGCTCGATGCCCTTGGCACAGAGGACCAACGGGACGCCTTGCGGCATATGGTCTTTCGCTGTTGCCAGCATGGCGCGCAGCGACTGCGCCGGCGCCACCGCCAACACGCAATCGGCGCCGTCGAGCGAGGCCTTGATGTCGCTGGTCGCCACGATGCCGGGCTCGATCGCAATACCCGGCAGATAGCGCGGATTTTCGCCGTGGTCGATCGCGGCGACGGTCTGCGGATCGCGCGCATAGAGGCGGACGAAATGGCCGGCGCGCAGCATGGCCAGCGCCAGCGCCGTGCCCCAGGCGCCACCGCCAAGCACGGCGACGCGCCAGCCGCTTGGCGCCCTATCCTCGCCGCCGGTCATGCCCTCCTTGGTCATGCCCCTCTTGGTCATGCCTTGGCTCCGCGCCGGCCCGAACCGATCATCGGGGCGGAGACGCTGTCCAGCGGCCAGCGCGAACGCGGCACGAAATCGGTGGCGTTTTCTTGCGCGATGCCGGCGCGCAGCCTTTCGATGCCGGCCCAGGCGATCATCGCGGCGTTGTCGGTGCAGAGCTTCAGCGGCGGCGCGACAAATTGAAAGCCGGCCTCGGCGCACAGGGCTTCCAGCGTTGCCTTGATCGTACGGTTGGCGGCGACGCCGCCGGCGACGACCAGCGCCGGCTCCGCCTTGCCCGGAAACTCCTGACGGAACCGGCTAAGCGCTCGCGAAACGCGGTCGCCCAGCGCATCGGCGACTGCCGCCTGGAACGAGGCGCAGATGTCGGCGACGTCCTGGTCGCTCAGCGGGGCAATCGCCCTTGCAGCCTGGCGCACGGCGGTCTTCAGTCCGGAAAAGGAGAAGTCGGGTTGTGCCGAGCCCTTCATTGGGCGCGGGAAGGTGAAACGCGTCGAATCGCCGGATGCTGCCGCCTTCTCGACATTCGGTCCGCCGGGATAGGGCAGGCCAAGCATCTTGGCCGTCTTGTCGAAGGCTTCGCCCAGCGCATCGTCGATAGTCGTCGCCCAGCGCTGATAGTCGCCGACGCCGCGCACCGCGACGATCTGCGTGTGGCCGCCCGACACCAGCAGCAAGAGATAGGGGAACTCGAGCCCATCGGTCAGCCTGGCGGTCAGCGCGTGGCCCTCGAGGTGGTTGATGGCAAGCAGCGGCTTGTGCGCCGCAGCGGCAATCGCCTTGGCCGTCATCAGCCCGACGATCAGCCCGCCGACGAGGCCCGGACCGGCGGTCGCGGCGATGGCATCGATGTCGGCGAGCTTTGCACCCGAATCGGCAAGTGCTGCTTCAATAATCCCGTCCAGCGCCTCGACATGGGCACGCGCGGCGATCTCCGGCACGACGCCGCCGAAGGCGGCATGTTCCTCGATCTGGCTGAGCACGATATTGGACAGGATTTTTGGCGCGGCATCGCCTTCCAGCGTCACCACGCTGGCGGCGGTCTCGTCGCAACTCGTCTCAATGCCCAGAACGCGGATCAATTCGTCGCTGTCCTAATGATTGAATAGCAGACCTTTCCCCGTTAGGAGAAAGCCCGGCAAGGCCTCCTTGCCCGGGGGTTATCACGGACCGCGCGCCATGCAAACAACCTTGAAAATCGGAACACGCGGCAGCCCGCTGGCGCTGGCGCAGGCGCAGGAAACGCAGGCGCGGCTGATGGCGGCGCACGACATGCCGGCTGAGGCGTTCGAGATCGTCGTCATCTCGACCAGCGGCGACCGCATTCAGGACCGGCCGCTGTCGGAAGCCGGCGGCAAGGGCCTGTTCACCAAGGAGATCGAGGAAGCGCTGCTCGAGCGGCGCATCGACATCGCCGTGCATTCGTCCAAGGACATGCCGACGCTGTTGCCCGATGGGCTTGAACTCAGCGCCTTCCTGCCGCGCGAGGATGCGCGCGATGCTTTCATCGGCAAGGCGGCGAAGGCGATTGCCGACCTGCCGCAAGGCGCCAAGGTTGGCTCGTCGTCGCTTAGGCGCCAGGCGCTGATCCGGCGGATGCGGCCGGACCTCGACGTGGTGATGTTCCGCGGCAATGTGCAGACACGGCTGCGCAAGCTGGAAGAGGGTATCGCCGACGCCACCATCCTCGCCAATGCCGGGCTGAAGCGGCTCGGGTTGGAGCATATCGTCACCGACCTGATGCCGCTCGATCTCTTTCCACCGGCGCCCGGACAAGGCGCGATCGGCATTGAAACCCGCATCGGCGACCGCCATGTGGAAAAGATGCTGGCGGCGATCCATGACGTACCGACCGGCCAGGCACTGGCCTGCGAGCGCGCCTTCCTGGCGGCGCTCGACGGGTCCTGCCGCACGCCGATCGCAGGCCATGCCATGATATCGGGCGGCACCCTGTCCTTCGCCGGATTGATCATCTCGCCGGATGGCACGGACTGGCATGAGGTCAAGGCGCAAGGTCCGGCCGGGGATGCAGCGCTGATCGGTGCGGACGCCGCCAGGACGGTGCGGACCAAGGCCGGCGAGAAATTCTTCGACGGCTGGGCCTGACATGGTCCGCGTCCTGGTAACGAGACCGGAACCGGGCGCGTCGCGCACCGCACGGCGTTTACGGGACATGGGTTTTCAGCCGATCCTGCTGCCGCTGACCGAAACGGTTGCGGTCGATGCCGGCGCCGTTCCGGACGATGCCGTGGCCGTTGCGGTCACCAGCGCCAATGCGCTGCGCCATGCGCCGAAGGCGTTGATTGCGGCGCTCGCCGCCTTGCCTTGCCATGCCGTCGGCAGACGGACGGCGCAGGCCGCGCGAGAGGCCGGGTTTGTGTCCGTCAGCGAAGGTTCCGGAGATGCCGAAGCGCTGGCCGATGCGCTTGCGGGCAGCCTGTCCGGCAAGACGATCGCCTATCTCTGCGGCCGCGTGCGCTTTGCCACCTTCGAGGAGCGGCTCGAGGCGGCCGCGGTGCATGTCCGCGCCGTCGAGACCTACGACACCCTCGCGCTGGACTATCCAGACGCTGATATCATCGACCGGCTGGCCGGCCAGCCGGTCGAGATGGTCCTGCTTTATTCGGCCAAGGCAGCGGCAGCGGTGCGGACCCTGATCGAGCGACCAGAGCTGCACGATCTTTTTGAAAAAACTCGCTTTCTTGCCTTGTCGGGACGTATCGCCGCAGCGTTGGGGGATATTTTCAGCGAAAGAATTCATATTGCAAAAAAGCCTGATGAAGAGGCGCTGCTAGCGCTTTTGCGGCAGCGGCGCTGAGCCGCGTCATCACACCGCCCCTTTTCACCGCTTGGTGATGTGCTAGACCCTTCCTGAACCATCCCGAAGCGGATTTTGCGGAGCCCAAGCATGGTCAAGACGCCGAAGATGCGACATTCGAAAAGCCGTCGCGAGCCGGTGACCATCGAACTTGAGCCCGGCTCCGTCTCGCGCATCGTCGAGGAGGATGCGGCCAAGGCAATGACCAAAGAGACGAAGGCGGAGGAAGCGGCGAGTGCGTCGCAGCCGGAAGTACCCGAAGAGCCAGTCCATGCCGACCAGACCGATCTCGAGCCGTGGGAGCACACCGATGCGGCGCAGGCCCGGCAGGAGGCTGCCGGCACAAAGAGTTCCGGAGAATCGGAGCTTCCTTATCCGGCTGGCTCGGACGCGCCGCCGAAACAGGGCTTCGACTACGGTTTCGATGACGCGACCGGCAAAACCAGTGAGGCCGGGGCCGGTGGAACAGGCGACGGCAGCGCCGAAGACGCGCCGAAAACAACCCAGACGAGGAACGCGGACATGGCAGCGCAGCCGAAGCGTGGCGGCATCAACGGCATTGCCGCAGGCATCATCGGCGGCGTCATTGCGCTGGCCGGGGCGGGCGGGCTGCAGTTTGCCGGCCTGCTCGGAGGACCGGGATCC
>NZ_NWQG01000259.1:0-14202 GCF_002529485.1 Mesorhizobium sanjuanii | reverse complement strand
GAGGTGGCTCGGCAAAGCCGAGACGGAGAGGGGACTGCGCCCTACGAAGCCCCCTCTCCGTCCGCTTCGCGGCCACCTCTCCCCTGCTTCGCGGGGGCGAGGAACCCAAGTCCTGAGAGGTTGGCAGGGCGGGCGCAAACGCCAATCTAGCCGCGCAAGATCGTTAAACTTTGATCCACCGGATTAGAGCATAGTTTGCTTGCTGCGTGATAGCTAATGCACGTCATGCCCCCGGGGGAACCAAGAAATGCTATCCGCAGACCATTTTCTCAAGTCGGAGAACGGCTCCTTTGCGCCGCTCCTCGTTTTCCTGGCCGTTCCGATCGTCGCCGCCATCGGCTTTTCGGTCGACTATACATCGGCGATCTCGGCCAGGTCGTCGATGCAGAACGCGCTCGACGCGGCGGCGCTGTCGATCACCACATTGAGCAAGGACATGGCGAAGGCGGACCGCGAGAAAAAGCTGCAGGAATCCTACGCGGCCAATAGCGGGCAAGGCACAGCGACGCTCGACAGCTTCGTCGTCGATAGCGACGGCACCGCCCATATCAATGCTTCGGCGGGCTTCGCCATGCCGACGACTTTCATGTCGATCGCCCGCATCGACAATGTGCAGGTCGCCGTCGCCTCGGCGGTGCGCAAGACGCCAGCCCTGGTCGAAGCTACGTTCAACGTCGACCACGTTTCCGGCTACTGGAACAAGACGATGACCCTGTACGGCCTTCCGTTCGGGTGGACCTCCTCGACCATAGCGACGGCCATGATGAAGGTCGACTACACCTACAAGCCGTATAGTTATTCCTATAAGAGCGGGTCGAAGACTTATACCGCCAACGACCCGAAAGGTTACGGTACGACAACTATTTCCACTGTGTCGGGAACAACCGAGAAGCTGGTCCAGACCCAGGTGTGCACGACAACAGGATCAACAACCAATTTCACACCCACTGCGGGCGTTTACAAAAGCACCGCGGTAGCAAAAAGCGGAAAAACCAGCGGTTCCACCATCTATTTCAAGACGACGTGCGCGACCACGAATGCCGCCGGAAACAGCAGTGGCGCAAAAATCGACGTGAGCATGATGGACAAGCTCTATCTGCAGATGAATGTGCCGTCCGGACCGGTCAACCCGCTCACGTCGAACGATGACAAAACGTCGAACCGGCTCTACCTCGGCGCCGGGTATACGACCGATGCACAAAAGGCCCTGGACCCTTCCAAATATCTCCCCGTCGAGGTCAAGAACAACACGGTCGTCGACATCTTCGCCGCTGTGCCCTGCGGCGAGACCAGCGACCAGGCATGGGAAGACGGCGGCAACAATCCGCCACTGCCAGACGTTACGAACGCCGACTTCTTCTACACCGTGACCGGCAAGTGCGCCTTCAACCAGCGGCAGTCGGAGACGGTGCTTACGCAGTAAGGGGCGGCACATCTTACCTTCTCCCCTTGTGGAAGAAGGCAGGCGCGCGCCTGATCACGAAGCGGTGAGCGCTGTAACGAAATCCGTGGCGACGACGAAGTGGGGATATGAGCGGCGCATCCAGGCGCCGCGCAACCACGGAGCAAGCCATTGTCGCGATCACAACGCAGAACGCTCGTCGCCGGCGTGCTCGCCGCCTCGATATTGTCATCGATCGGCGCGGCAGCCGCGCAACCGCTCACCGTGGTCGAGCTGTTCACCAGCCAGGGCTGCTCGTCCTGCCCGCCTGCCAACGCCAACCTGATCAAGGTCAAGGACAAGCCCGGCGTGCTGGCGCTGTCCTTCAACGTCACCTACTGGGACTATCTCGGCTGGAAGGACACTTTCGGCAAAAAGGAATTCACCCAGCGCCAGGTCACCTATGAGCCCTCGCTCGGCCGTTCGGGCCCGTTCACACCGCAAGTGGTGGTCAATGGCGACACCGACGCGGTCGGCGCCGCACCCGGCGAGATCGAACGACTTATTTCGAGCAGCGGCCAGCCAAAGGGGCCGGTGCTGTCGCTTGACGGCGGCACGATCAGCATCGGCGCCGGCTCGGCGCCCGGGGGCAAGGCCGATGTCTGGCTGGTGCGCTACGCCAGCGGCGTCGTCGAGGTGCCGGTGGCGCGCGGCGAAAACACCGGCCGCACGCTGCCGCACGCCAATGTCGTGCATTCGCTGACAAAACTGGGCAGTTGGACCGGCGACGCCAAGACGCTGGCGCTGCCCGCCGCGTCCGGCGGCCTGAGCAGCGCGGTGCTGGTACAGACGCCGGGCGGCGGGCCGATCCTTGCCGCGGCAACCAACTGAATCCGTCAGGGCAAGATCACGCTCAACCAAGATTGCGCAACGCCGCAGGAGCGGCGCCGCATCCACCCGGCCGCAGTGCCATCAACCCCTAGGAGACCACCATGACCAATCGCCTGACCCTGCCGGCACTCGCTTTCGCGCTGTGCTCGACCGCGCTGATTGCCGGAACCGCCGCACGCGCCGAAGATGCGATGAAGCCGGCCGATGCGATGGCCACCGATGCCATGAAGCCGGCAACGGATGCGATGAAACCCGCCGACCCGATGGCAACGAATGCCATGAAACCGAAGACGGATGCCATGAAACCGGCCGACCCGATGGCAACGGATGCCATGAAACCGGCCGATGCCATGGCAACGGACGCGATGAAGCCCGCCGACGCGATGGCGCCGGCCAAGTAGCACCAGGCGCTCCCTGTCCGGACCGGGGGTTCCCTGCCCGGGCAGGTTGGCGCGCACGGCCCCGCACGCACGGCAATGTGAAACCGCGGCGCATCGCGCTATCGTATAGTCAAACACCATCATGGGAGATCATGACATGTCCGCAAAATCAGCCGTGAACAGATCCTTTGCTAAAGGCGCGCTGGCGGCGCTGGTGCTTGCGGCGGCGGCCGCCGCCTTCTGGCAGACGCCGGCGATCTCGGCCGAGGAGGCCGTGGTGATCCCGCCGCCGGCAATGGACGAGAAAGCCGCCCCCGGCACCGAAAAGGCGGTCTTCGCCGGCGGTTGCTTCTGGGGCGTGCAAGGCGTGTTCCAGCACGTCAAGGGCGTGACCAGGGCCGTCTCCGGCTATGCCGGCGGCGAAAAGGACACCGCCGTCTACGAGACGGTCGGCAGCGGCCGCACAGGGCACGCCGAATCCGTCGAGATCACCTACAAGCCGTCGGAGGTGACCTACGGCCAGCTGCTGCAGGTGTATTTCTCGGTCGCGCACAACCCGACGCAATTGAACTTCCAGGGTCCGGACAGCGGCACCCAGTACCGCTCGACGGTCTTTGCCGAAAACGACGCGCAGAAGAAAATCGCCGAGAGCTACATCGCCCAGCTCGACAAGGCGAAGGTGTTTCCAAAGCCGATCGTGACGACGCTGGAAACGGGCAAGGCCTTCTATCCGGCCGAGGACTATCACCAGGACTTTCTGACGCTGAACCCGACCTATCCCTACATCGTCTACAACGACCTGCCCAAGGTCGCGAATTTGAAGACGCTGTTCCCCAGTCTCTACAGCGACAAGCCGGTGCTGGTGCTGGCGGCCAACAAGAGCTGAGGTTTTAGAAGCGTGTAATCTCCCCCCTTCAGGGGGAGATGGCCGGCAGGCCAGAGGGGGTCGGCGCGACCGGACGCGGCCTCCTGCGGCAGACCAGGGTTGGCGCTCCATGCGCGGCGACCCCCTCTGTCGCCTTCGGCGACATCTCCCCCTCGAGGGGGGAGATCAGCGGCGCCGACCTACGCTCCTTTTTTTCGCGGCAGGCTCCAGCGCCAGCGTTGCCCTGGGTAAGCGTAGGCGTTGTTGCCCTAGTCGTAGGTCAGGTCCGTCGCCTTGCCGCCGAAGACGCGGTAGGCATAGAAGGAATAGAAGATGATGATCGGCAGCACGACCACCGTGCCGGCCAGGATGATGGCGAGGCTTTCGGGCGCGGAAGCCGCCTGCCAGATGGTCAGGCGATCGGGCACGACGAAGGGGTAGAACGACCAGGCGAGCCCGGCGAAACCGAGAGCGAAGATCGCCGCCAGGGTCAGGAACGGCGTCAGCGCATGGCGGTCATCGGGCTTCGGCAGATGGAAGGTCTGCCGCCACAGCCAGGCGAACAGCACCGCCGACAGGATCGGCAGCGGCGACAGATAGAGCATTTCAGGCCAGAGGAACCATTTGTCGAAGATGCGCGGGCTGGCGAAGGGAGTGGCCAGCGACACCGCGGCCATGCCAAGCGCCGCCAGCACGAGCGCGGTACGCAGCCACCGCACCGCCTTCTTCTGCAATTCGCCTTCGGTCTTGTAGATCAGCCAGGCCGCGCCCATCGCCGCATAGGCGGCGGCGAGGCAGAGCGCCACCAGCGCGCCGAAGGCCATGCCGCCCAAGCCGACATCGAGGCCGAGCACATAGACGCCGAGCATATAGCCTTGCGCCAGCGAGGCGATGAGCGAGCCGATGAGGAAGATGCGGTTCCAGCGATGCTTCTTGCCGGCCGGCACCTTGGCGCGGAAATCGAAGGCAACGCCGCGCAGGATGAGGCCGAGCAGCAGCAGGAACACCGGGATGTAGAGCGCGGTGAGGATGGTGCCGTGCGCCAGCGGGAAGGCGACCAGCAAAAGGCCGACGGCAAGCACCAGCCAGGTCTCGTTGGCGTCCCAGAACGGGCCTATTGCGGCGATCATCGTGTCCTGCTCGGCATCATCGGCGGCGGCGAACAGGATGCCGATGCCGAGGTCGAAGCCGTCGAGGATGACGTAGATCAGGATGGCAAGGCCCATCAGGCCGGCGAAGATGAGGGGCAGCAAGGTTGGCCAGTCGTAGCTCATGGATCTCTCCCTACTCCTCGGCCGCCGGTTGCGACAGCGCCGCGTTCATGACGCCGGGCAGCGGCGAGGCGTCGCCATCCTTCGCCGCCTTCAGCGCCAGATGCACCAGCACGCCGAGATAGGCGATCAAAAGCAGCACATAGAGGACGAGATAGATGGCGAGCGTCAGCGCGACATGGCTGCCGGCGACCGGGCCGACCGCGTCGGCGGTCTTCAGAACGCCGGTGACCAGCCAGGGCTGGCGGCCGATCTCGGTGGTGTACCAGCCGGCCAGCGTCGCCAGCCAGCCGGACAGCGCCATCGGCACCATCAGCAGCGCCAGCGGTTTCGGCAGGCTGTGGTGGCGCTTGAGGTAGAAGGCCGCCGACCAGGAGACGATCAGCATCAGGATGCCGGTGCCGACCATGATGCGAAAACCCCAGAACACCGGGAAGACCGGCGGATGGTTGCCGGGATAGTCGTTGAGGCCCGGCACCACGCCGCTGCTGCTGTGGCGCAGGATAAGGCTGGCGCCGTCGGGGATTGCGAGTTCGAACCTGTTCTCCTTGGCCGCCTCGTCGGGAAGCGCGAACAGCACCAGCGGCACGTTGGGGCCGGTGTTCCAGTTTGCCTCCATGGCGGCGATCTTCTGCGGCTGATGCTCCAGCGTGTTCAGGCCATGCTGGTCGCCGGCGAAGATCTGGATGGGGATCAGGATCGCCGCCGTGAAGACGCCGGTGCGCAATGCCTTCCACATCGATTCCGAACGGTCGCCATAGAGGTAGCGCAGCGCCGACAGGCCGGCGATCAGGAAGGAGACCGTCAGGCCCGATGCCAGCAGCATGTGGACCAGCCGGTAGGGCATGGACGGGTTGAAGACGATCGCCCACCAGTCGACGGCGTGGGCGACGCCGTCGCGCATCTCGAAGCCGGCCGGCGTCTGCATCCAGGAATTGAGCGCGATGATCCAGAAGGCGGAGAAGGTGGTGCCGCCGGCCACCAGCACGGTCGCCAGCGTGTGGATGCGGTTGGAGACGCGGCGGAAGCCGAACAGCATGATGCCGAGGAAGGCCGCCTCGAGGAAAAAGGCGGTGAGGATCTCGTAGGCCAGCAACGGCCCGGCGATGTTGCCAACGGTTTCCATGTAGCCCGGCCAGTTGGTGCCGAACTGGAAGCTCATGGTGACGCCGGAAACCACGCCCATGGCGAAGGAGAGCGCGAATACCTTCACCCAGGTGAAATAGGCGCGCATCCAGGCGGAATCGCCCGTCGCGTTGTAGCGCAGCTTGAAGATCAGCAGCACCCAGCCAAGTGCAATAGTGATCGCCGGAAACAGGATATGAAACGAAATATTCGCGCCGAACTGAATGCGCGACAAAATGAGCGGGTCCATGGCGGGCTCCGGCTGCTGCTTAATGCCGGAAAGATAGGCCGGATACACTGAGCGGTCAAAGCGGCGTGGCGTCACGCGAGGCGGAACGCCGCAGCATTTTGCGCAAAGCGTCAGCGCATCGGTCGAGGCGATAGGGAATGAATGTCCAGAATTGTCAGGAGCGGCATTGACTTCCGGTTTCGCGCACCGACATTCAGCGGACTAAAATCAACAGTCCCCTTTCAAGCAGCCGTTTTCAGCCATGCCCTCCATCATTTCCATTTCCGGGGTCACCAAGACCTACGCCACCGGCTTCAAGGCGCTGAAGGAGATCAACCTCGATATCGAGCGCGGCGAGATCTTTGCGCTGCTCGGGCCGAACGGCGCCGGCAAGACGACGCTGATCTCGATCGTCTGCGGCATCGTCAACCGCTCGTCGGGCACGGTCACGGTGGACGGCCATGATATCGGCCGGGATTATCGCGCCGCGCGCAGCCTGATCGGGCTGGTGCCGCAGGAGCTGACCATCGACGCGTTCGAGAGCGTATGGGCGACGGTCAATTACAGCCGCGGCCTGTTCGGTAAGCCGGCTAACCCGGCCTTCGTCGAGAAGGTGCTGCGCGATCTCTCGCTGTGGGACAAGAAGGACGCCAAGGCGATCACGCTGTCGGGCGGCATGAAGCGGCGGCTGATGATCGCCAAGGCGCTGTCGCATGAGCCGCGCGTTTTGTTCCTCGACGAACCGACCGCCGGCGTCGACGTTGAGCTGCGCCAGGACATGTGGGCGATGGTGCGCCGGCTGCGCGAGGACGGGGTCACGATCATCCTGACCACGCATTATATCGAGGAGGCCGAAGCGATGGCCGACCGCGTCGGCGTCATCAATCGCGGCGAGATCGTGCTGGTCGACGGCAAGGCCGAACTGATGCGCAAGCTCGGCCGCAAACGGCTGGTGCTGGAATTGCGCGCGCCGCTGGCCAGCATCCCCGAAGCGTTTTCGCGCTATGCGCTGGAGCTTTCGCCGGACGGCGGACAATTGACCTATACCTATGACAACCAGAGCGAACGCCCGGGCGTCGCCTCGCTGCTCCGCGACCTCGAAGCGGCCGGCATCCAGTTCCGCGACATCGACACGCAAAACAGCTCGCTCGAGGAGATCTTCGTCAATCTTTTGAGGCAAGACGCATGAATTTGCGCGCAGTATGGGCGATTTACCGGGTTGAAATGGCGCGCGCCTTCCGCACCGTGCTGCAGAGCATCATCTCGCCGGTCATCTCGACATCGCTCTATTTCGTGGTCTTCGGCTCGGCCATCGGCTCGCGCATCACCGAGATCGACGGCATCAGCTACGGCGCCTTCATCGTGCCGGGGCTGATCATGCTGTCGCTGCTGACGCAGTCCATCTCCAACGCCTCCTTCGCCATCTATTTCCCGAAATTCGTCGGCTCGATCTACGAACTGCTGTCGGCGCCGGTGTCCTATCTGGAGATCGTCATCGCCTATGTCGGGGGCGCGGCGACCAAGTCGATCATCCTCGGCCTGATCATCCTGGCGACCGCTTCGCTGTTCGTGCCGCTTCACATCGAGCATCCGGTCTGGATGCTCGCCTTCCTGGTGCTGACGGCGGTGACCTTCAGCCTGTTCGGTTTCATCATCGGCATCTGGGCCAAGAGCTTCGAGCAACTGCAACTGGTGCCGCTGTTGATCATCACGCCGCTGACTTTTCTTGGCGGCAGCTTCTATTCGATCAACATGCTGCCAGAGATCTGGCGCACGGTGACGCTGTTCAATCCGGTGGTCTACCTGATCAGCGGGTTCCGCTGGAGTTTCTACGGCAAGTCCGACGTCTCGGTCGGCATCAGCCTCGGCATGACGGTGGTGTTCCTGCTCATCTGCATAGCGATCGTCGCCTGGATCTTCCGGACGGGCTACCGGCTGAGGAACTGAAGGATCAGGAGCTGCTCAAATCGCCTTGATCAGGCGCAGCAGGCCCAGCATCTCGATATAGGTCCCCTTGCGGAAGGCGATATAGGTCGGCTCCTCGATGCCGTGGAAGCGTCGCTTGAAGGCCGCCTGGCCCTGCAGGTTGAACTTGCTGCGGTTGACCCACGGCGAATCATAGGCGCGCTGGAAGGTGTTGCGCCAGAACTCGTTTTCGGCAAAGCCGCTCGGTGCGATATCGACAAGCGGCGACAGGCCGAGCGTCACGACCGAAATGCCTTCCTCGCGAAAACGGTCGACGGCGAATTTGGTCAAGCCGATCTCGGCATGCGGCGTGGCGTCGACATGCTTGCGCTTGAACGCGGTGGTGTAACCGATCACCTTGCCGCCACTGAACAGGGGATCGAAGTCGAGCAAGGCGACGAGCTCGCCATCGGGACCATGGAGAACGAAGCGGCGCATGTCGACGCCGAGCTGATCGCTGAAGGGGCGGTTGAGGAAGCCCATTTCCCAGCGCTTGACGATGCGGTCGGCCCGCCAGTTCTGCGACAGCCGCTGGATTTCGTCGAGAAAGACGGTGCGCTTGTCCTCGTCGAGGGAAAACCCCTTCTTCAACAGCCAGCGCTCGGAATAGCGCACGGTTTCGTTGCGCTTTCCTGAAAAATCATGGGCGGGCAGGACCAGCCGTGTGTCGATGCCGAGACGATTGACCTGGTAGCCGAGCCCGGCCAGCACGCGGGCCGTCTCCTCGCCGATCTGCACGAACCAGGGGCTGCCGGCGGCCTCCACGAAACGCCTGATATAAACGGGCCGATCGGGCGGATGAACCACCGGGTCGCCGAGCGCGAAATGATGCTTCATCTTGGTGCCGAAGGCGATGTAGCCGTCGGCGTCGCCAAAATAGGAAAGCTTTTGCTGGACGGCAGTCGAATAGGCGAGCGAAAAATCGCCATGCCGGCGCACCAGCGCCAGGCGCTCGACATGCGCCAGCTCCTGCCGCTCGACCTTGGGTGCCGCGCCCTCCAGCAGGCGATCGAAATGAATGCGCAAGGAGGGCATGGTCGAGGTCCGCGTGCCGCCTAGAGCCGGATGATTTCAGGTCGAACCGACCTGAAATCTGAATCCGCCTCTAAAACATAAAGATAGAGCATGATGTCATCGGAAAACCGCTTCACACTTTTCGGCATCATGCTCTGGTAATGGAGGCCAGCCCACGGCCTCGAATCAGTCGCCTTGGCGCGATTGATTACCGATCATATCGCGCAAGCGCCATATAGGGTGCAATCGGCGCTGACTGAAGGGGAAATCTCCGCCAAATGGTGGCGGATGGCAGCAGCCCCATCACAGGGGAGTGATCAGCCGGATCGGGTAGCGCCTTGTGACTTGGCCTTTGACTTTCCATATGCTGTTATATATCATGTTATCGTTTAACCTGGATGCGTAGATCATGGAAGACGTCATACGGTCTCTTGGCTTCCTGTGCCTGGGCAGCAGGTTGAAGCGTATAGGCGAGCAATTGCAGGCGGATACGCAGCGGGTGCTCGATCGCCTGGAGGTCCCGGTCCAGTCGAGCCAGTATCCGCTCCTGGCCGCGCTCGACAGGCTCGGCCCTCTGCCCGTTGGGGAACTGGCACAGGCTCTTGGGTTTGCGCAGCCGGGCATCACGCGAAGCGTGGCGCTTCTGGCCGAACTGGGGTTGGTCGAAGTCAGCCAGTCAAACAATGACCAGCGGCGCAGGATTGTCTCGCTGACCCGGACCGGCCGACGGCTTGTCGATGTTGCCAAGCGCGACGTCTGGCCGCGCATCGAGAAAGCTGTCGCGGACTTGTGCGCAGACCTTTCGGGGCCGCTTCTCGATCAGCTGGCCGCAATCGAGGACGGTCTTGCCGCGGCTGGCATCGACCGTCGTGTGCGAAATGCCGTGGATTGCGTGCAATGAACCATGTCCTCGACCGTCCCATCTGGAGCGCGCTTGCGACGCGACATCAGGCCTTTGCGCAAGGTGACGGCCTCGCCAGGCGATACCTGCCGTCGATCGTTCCTTTTGCCGCCACCGCGGCGGACGACCCGGAAAGCTTGCGGGCGCTGAGCCGGCTTATTCCCCCGCTCGAGAGCGCCATCCTCGTCCAGGCCGACGCAATCACCTTGCCGGCGCAGCTTTGCGCGACGTCGACCGCGTCCCTGGTGCAGATGATTGCCGAACGGCCGGTGCGGACCGTGTCCGACGAGCGTGTGCAACGACTGACGCAGCACGATGCGACCGAGATGCTCGCCCTGGCAACAGTTACCAAGCCCGGCCCATTCACGCTGGAGGCGCTGAGCCTCGGCGATTTCTGGGGCGTGAAGATCGAAGGCCGACTTGCGGCGATGGCCGGCGAACGCATGAAGCAGCCTGGCCATACCGAGCTCAGCGGCGTGTGCTCGCATCCGGATTTTCGCGGCCGCGGCCTGGGCAGGCTGTTGTCCCTGTTCGTGGCAAACCGGATCATGGCGCGCGGCGAAGTTCCCTATCTCCACGCCTACGCCACCAACGTCGCAGCCATAACACTGTACGAGTCCATCGGCTTCCGGTTGAGAAGCAGGATGAATATGGCCGTGATTCAGGGCACCGACCAGGTGGTCAGCGCATAAAGGCGGGCACGTCCCGCGCAAGGGAGAAAGAAGGATTTCGTATTGCCGAAATCCTTCCCTGAGACCGCAAGCGTATCAGACCGCGATCTTGCCGCCGCCCTGCCTGGTGATGGCGACGACCGACGGCCGTACCGGCATGTCAGGCTTGAAGTCGGGCCAGCGGGTCGACAGGTCCTCATAGTAGGAAGGGCGGCCGAAAGCCTCCCAGTCCTCGCCGCCGTCGGCCGGATGCTGGACGGCAACGAAGGCGGTCTGGTCGTCCGGTGTGAATAGCGGGCCGCACATTTCGGCGCCGATCGGCACACGGAAAAACAGTTTCGAGGTCGCTCGGGCCGTCCCTTCGGTGTCGACCGCCCACAAGCCATCGGTGCGGCCGGTGGCTTTCGGGCCCTGGCCGTCGGTCGCGACCCAAAGGCGGCCGGCCGAATCGACCGCGCAATTGTCCGGCATGCCGAACCACCCATTGGCTGTGGTCGCGGTCGAGAAGGTGGCGCCGACTTCGGCCACCGAGGGATCGCCGCATTTCAGCAGCACTTCCCACTTGCCCTTTGTGGCGGTGAAATCGCCGCCGTCCTCCGATATTTCGATGATGTGGCCGAAGGCATTTTTTGCACGTGGGTTGGCGGCGTCGACCTGATCGGCCTTGCGCTTGGAATTGTTGGTCAGCATGACATAGACCTTGCCATTGACGGCATTGGGCTGGATGTCTTCGGGACGGTCCATCTTGGTGGCGCCGAGAAGGTCGGCGGCGCGACGTGTCTCGATCAGCACATCGGCCTGGCTGGCAAAGCCGTTCTCGGCGGTCAGCGGGCCCTGGCCAAAGACGAGCGGCAGCCATTCGACCGAACCGTCCTCGGCGAATTTGGCGACGTGGAGCGTGCCGTCGTCGAGCAGGTCCATGTTGGCGGCGCGGTCGTTCGGGTTGAACGTGCCGGCGGTGACGAATTTATAGACGTAATCGAAGCGCTCGTCGTCGCCGAGATAGAAAACGACGCGGCCATCCTTGGCGACGATGGATTCGGCGCCCTCGTGCTTGAAGCGGCCCATGGCGGTGCGCTTCTTCGGCGTCGAGGTTGGATCGTTGACGTCGACCTCGACGATCCAGCCAAAACGATTCGGCTCGTTCGGCTCCTTGCCGAGGTCGAAACGGTCGTAATGCGCCGCCCATTCATAGGCGCCTTCGGGAATGGCCAAGCGCTTGTAGTTGGCGGCTTCCTTGTGGCCTTCCGGCAGTTCGCCCGAGAAATAGCCATGGATGTTTTCCTCGGCCATGACATAGGTGCCCCAGGGCGTTACACCGCCGGCGCAGTTGTTGACGGTGCCGATGACTTTCGTGCCGGTCGGGTCGGCGCTGGTCTTGACGCGGTCGTTGCCGGCGGCCGGGCCGGACAGCTGCATCTCGGTGTTGGAGGTGATGCGGCGGTTGAGCTTGCCGTCGCGTACGACCTGCCACTTGCCACCTTCCTTACGGATTTCGACGACGGTGCCGCCGTGCGCGGCCATCTCGACATCGACCTGTTCCTTGCTGAGGGGGGCGACTTCGAGCTCTTTCTTGCCGTCCTTCTCGACGATCTTGACGATACCCGGGAACATCAGATGCGAATTGGTGTATTCGTGGTTGACCACCAGCAGGCCGTGCTCGGCCGAGCCGTCGATCGGGATATAGCCGACATAGTCGTTGTTGTAGCCGAACTGCCTTGCCTGGGCCTCGGCCGACTGCTTTGTCGGATCGAATTCCGGCGAATCGGCAAACAGCGGATCGCCCCAGCGCAGCAGCACGTCGGCATCGTAACCGGCAGCGACATGGTGCTTGTCGTCGACGCCTGCCTCGACCTCGTCGAATGTGAAGGCGGAACCCTCGGCGGCACGGGCGTTGTCGGCGGTGATCAGGGCGAGCGGGCTGACGGTGGCGGCGATGGCTGTGACCGCGAGCGATCCCTGCAGAAAGCCGCGGCGCGAAAAGCGCGCGGCGATGATCTCACCCATGGTGCGGTTGTCGGTGAGATTGGTGGCCGGGCCGTCGTTTTCCTCAAGCAGGCTGGTGCGGAATCGGGCGTCGGGGGAGCGATGTTCGGTCATGGGCTGCCTCTGGCTTCCTGGGGTGGCTGGAGCATGTTATCTGGGTCGACCCCCGTACAGGCGGCAGATCACAGAATGATGACGCGCCGGCTAATTTTCCGCTTAGATATCATGCCCCCGGCCAACCCGGCTTGACCGCAGTCGAAGCTTCGGAAACAAGGTCTGCGGCGCGCGCGGAGTAGACCGCTTCGAGAGGGACAGGACGTGAATTTCTGGGGACTGACACAGCTCTGCATTTCAACGTTGATTTTCCTGCTGGCGGCGGCTGCGGCCAAGCAGTGGGGGTTGGCGCCAAGCCTCGGCAAGATCGTGCTGACGCTCGTGCTCTATTCGCTGGGCAATCTGGTCATGCTGAGGCTGGTCCGCGAATTCGGCATGTCGGTATCGTTCAGCCTGTCGGCGGTTATTCAGCTGGTATCGGTGAACGTGGTGGCGCTGGCCTTCTTCGGCGAGCGGTTGAACGCCTTGCAAGCGACAGGCGTCGTGCTCGCCATCGCGGCGGTGGCGCTGATCACGCTCGGACCCTATCTGCAAAAGCTGTAGTTGAATAGCCGACGGCAGGCCGATGAAGAACCCACTGCTCAACTGGATCGAATTCCCGGTGCTGCTGGCCGGCATCGTCATCGCCGGCGGGCTGTGGGGGTTCGAGGAACTGATGGAAGTGGCGCGCGCCACCACGCCGCACGCCTTCGATACCGAAATCCTGCTCGCCTTCCGCGAAGCGGGCCAGCCCGACAATCCGATCGGTCCGGCCTGGCTGGAAGGAGCGATGCGCGACATCACCAGCCTCGGCAGCTCCAGCGTGCTGGCGCTGATCACGGCGGCGGTGATCGTCTATCTGCTCTTGCTTCGCAGGTGGGGAACAGCGCTGCTCATATTCGTGGCGGTGGCGGGCGGGCAGGTGCTGTCGAGCCTGCTGAAGGTTGGGGTCGACCGGCCCCGCCCCGAACTGGTTTCGCACCTCGTCAATGAGACCTCGCTGTCGTTCCCGAGCGGCCACGCCATGCTGTCGGCGGTGACCTATCTCACGCTCGGCTCGCTGGCGTCCCGCTTCCTTCATGGGCGGGTGACGAAGACCTATGTGCTCGGCCTCGCGGTGCTGACGACCGTGCTGGTCGGCGTCAGCCGCGTCTATCTCGGCGTTCACTGGCCGTCGGACGTGCTGGCCGGCTGGTGCGCCGGCTTCGCCTGGGCAATGCTGTGCTGGCTGGCGGCGCGCTTCCTGCAGCGGCGCAAAGTGGTGACCGATGATGAGTGATCGGGCGGTAGCGCGTGTTTTCAGTCGAACGTCAGTGCCGCCACTTCGCCCTCGTTCATCAGCGGAATAAAGAGGATCGACTTGCCGTCGGCGCCGATATCGGCGCTGCCGGGCGACCGAACCGCCGCGATGCAAAAAGACGCCCGCTTCC
>NZ_NWQG01000258.1:0-5251 GCF_002529485.1 Mesorhizobium sanjuanii | reverse complement strand
TCAAAGAGTAATTGGACTTAAACCGATCTGTCGCGGGCGCGGGATGCCCGCGCCGCGCCAGAACAAGGAAGTGACGAATGAACGGTCAGAATATCCGCATCCGCCTCAAGGCGTTTGATCACCGGGTGCTTGACGCCTCGACGCGGGAAATCGTGTCGACGGCCAAGCGCACCGGCGCCAACGTCCGCGGCCCCATTCCGCTGCCGACGCGGATCGAAAAATTCACGGTCAACCGGTCGCCCCACGTCGACAAGAAGAGCCGTGAGCAGTTCGAGATGCGCACGCACAAGCGTCTGCTCGACATCGTCGATCCGACCCCGCAGACGGTCGATGCTTTGATGAAGCTCGATCTGGCCGCCGGCGTCGACGTCGAGATCAAGCTCTAAGGGATTGAGAGCGCGGTAAGGGCGGTGCCCCGGCCCGGAACTCTAAAGGAATTGAACCGATGCGTTCAGGTGTGATTGCAAAGAAGGTGGGAATGACCCGCATCTACAACGATGCCGGGGAGCATGTTCCCGTCACCGTTCTCCAGATGGAGAACTGCCAGGTCGTGGCGCAGCGCACGCAGGAGAAGAATGGCTACACGGCCGTTCAGCTCGGCGTTGGCCTTGCCAAGGTGAAGAACACGTCGAAGGCGATGCGCGGCCATTTCGCGACCGCTTCCGTCGAGCCGAAGGCCAAGGTTGCCGAGTTCCGAGTCTCCGCCGACAACATGATCGATGTTGGCGCCGAGATCACCGTAGAGCATTTCGTCGCCGGCCAGAAGGTCGACGTGACGGGCACGACGATCGGCAAGGGTTTCCAGGGCGTCATCAAGCGTCACCACATGGGTGGTGGCCGTGCGACGCACGGTAACTCGGTCTCGCACCGTACGCACGGTTCGACCGGTCAGCGCCAGGACCCGGGCAAGGTGTTCAAGGGCAAGCATATGGCTGGCCATATGGGCGATACCCGCGTCACCACGCAGAATGTCGAGATCGTTTCGACCGACGCCGACCGCGGCCTGATCCTGATCCGCGGCGCGGTTCCCGGTTCGAAGGGCGCCTGGATCCTGGTCCGCGACGCCGCCAAGGTGGCACTTCCGGCCAATGCGCCGAAGCCTGCCGCGATCCGCGCCGTTGCGACCAATGATGGCGCCAAGAACGATGCCCCGGCCGCAGTCAACGATGCCCCGGCCACAGAGGGAGCGGAATAATGGACCTCAAGATCACAACGCTGGGCGGCAAGGACGCCGGCAAGGTGAAACTCTCCGAGGAGATTTTCGGCCTTGATCCGCGCGAGGACATCCTGCAGCGCGTCGTGCGCTGGCAGTTGGCCAAGAAGCAGCAGGGCACGCACAAGGCCAAGGGCCGCGCCGAGATCGCGCGCACCGGCGCCAAGATGTACAAGCAGAAGGGTACGGGCCGCGCCCGTCACCATTCGGCACGCGCTCCGCAGTTCCGCGGCGGCGGCAAGGCGCACGGCCCGGTCGTTCGCAGCCACGAGCACGATCTGCCGAAGAAGGTGCGCGCGCTCGGCCTGAAGCATGCTCTTTCGGCCAAGGCCAAGAGCGCGTCGATCATCATCATCGACGAGCTGAAGCTGACCGAGGCCAAGACGAAGGCGCTGATCGCGAATTTCGCGACGCTGGGCCTGTCCAATGCCCTGGTGATCGGCGGCGCCGAGCTTGACAAGAACTTCAAGCTGGCGGCGACCAACATCCCCAACATCGACGTGCTGCCCATCCAGGGCATCAACGTCTACGACATTCTGCGCCGCGGCACGCTGGTCCTTTCGAAGGCCGCCGTCGAGGCTCTCGAGGAGCGCTTTAAATGACCGACCTTCGTCACTACGACGTGATCGTCTCGCCGGCGATCACCGAAAAGTCGACCATGGCTTCCGAGCAGAACCAGGTCGTCTTCAACGTCGCCAAGAAGGCGTCGAAGCCGGAAATCAAGGCCGCCGTCGAAGCGCTGTTCGGCGTCAAGGTGATGGCCGTGAACACGCTTGTCCGCAAGGGCAAGATCAAGCGCTTCCGCGGCACGATCGGCCGCCAGAGCGACGTCAAGAAGGCGGTTGTGACGCTGGCCGATGGCCAGTCGATCGACGTCGCGACGGGTCTCTGAGCAAGGCCGCGAGGACAGGACAATGGCACTTAAAAAATTCAACCCGGTAACGCCGAGCACCCGCCAGTTGGTCATCGTCGACCGCTCGGGCCTCTACAAGGGCAAGCCCGTCAAGGGCCTGACCGAAGGCCTGACCAAGTCGGGCGGCCGCAACAATTACGGCCGCATCACGGCCCGCTTCATTGGCGGCGGTCACAAGCGTACGTACCGCATCATCGACTTCAAGCGCCGCAAGTTTGACGTCGTCGGCACGGTCGAGCGCATCGAGTACGATCCGAACCGCAGCGCCTTCATCGCGCTGATCAAGTATGACGATGGCGAGCTGTCCTACATCATCGCCCCGCAGCGCCTTGCCGCCGGCGACAAGATCGTGGCTGGCGAAGCGGTCGACGTGAAGCCGGGCAATGCGATGCCATTGGCCTCGATGCCGGTCGGCACGATCGTCCACAACATCGAGCTGAAGCCGGGCAAGGGCGCCCAGGTTGCCCGTTCGGCGGGCGGCTACGCCCAGCTCGTCGGCCGCGACCAGGGCATGGCGATCCTGCGTCTCAACTCCGGCGAGCAGCGTGTCGTGCACGGTTCCTGCATGGCCACCGTTGGCGCCGTATCGAACCCCGACCACGGCAACATCAATGACGGCAAGGCAGGCCGCACGGTGTGGCGCGGCAAGCGCCCGCACAATCGCGGCGTGACCATGAACCCGGTCGACCATCCGCATGGCGGCGGCGAAGGCCGCACCTCGGGTGGCCGCCATCCGGTTTCGCCCTGGGGCAAGCCGACCAAGGGCAAGAAGACGCGGTCCAACAAGGCGACCGACAAGTTCATCCTGCGCTCGCGCCATCAGCGCAAGAGCTAAGAAGAGGTAACGCCAAGTGACTCGTTCTATTTGGAAAGGCCCCTTCATCGACGGCTACCTTCTCAAGAAGGTGGACAAGGTTCGTGAAGGTGGTCGCAATGAGGTGATCAAGATGTGGAGCCGTCGCTCCACCATCCTGCCGCAGTTCGTCGGCTTCACCTTCGGTGTCTACAACGGCCAGAAGCATGTTCCCGTTTCGGTGAATGAGGACATGGTCGGCCACAAGTTCGGTGAATTCGCTCCGACCCGGACCTATTACGGTCACGGCGCGGATAAGAAGGCGAAGAGGAAATAATCATGGGCAAGGCCAAAGCTCCGCGCAGGCTTGCTGACAACGAAGCGCGCGCCGTGTTGCGCACGATCCGTATCAGCCCGCAGAAGCTGAACTTGGTTGCCGCGCTGATCCGCGGCAAGAAGGTCGCGACAGCGCTTTCCGACCTCGAATTCTCGGCCAAGCGGATTTCCGGCACGGTCAAGAAGACGCTGGAATCGGCGATCGCCAACGCGGAAAACAACCACGACCTCGATGTCGATGCGCTGATCGTGGCGGAAGCCTATGTCGGCAAGTCGATCGTCATGAAGCGGTTCCATGCCCGTGGCCGCGGTCGCGCCAGCCGCATCGAGAAGCCGTTCTCGCACCTCACGATCGTCGTTCGTGAAGTCGAAGAAAAAGGGGAGGCCGCATAATGGGCCAGAAAGTCAATCCGATCGGTCTGCGCCTCGGCATCAACCGCACCTGGGATTCGCGCTGGTTCGCGAACACCGGCGAGTACGGCAAGCTGCTGCACGAGGACATCAAGATCCGCAAATATCTTGAGAAGGAACTCAAGCAGGCTGCGATCTCGAAGGTCGTGATCGAGCGTCCGCACAAGAAGTGCCGCGTCACCATCCATGCGGCGCGCCCGGGCCTGATCATCGGCAAGAAGGGCGCTGACATCGAGAAGCTTCGCAAGAAGCTGATGGAGATGACGAAGTCCGAGACGCACCTCAACATCGTCGAAGTGCGCAAGCCCGAGATCGACGCGACCCTGGTCGCCCAGTCGATCGCCCAGCAGCTCGAGCGCCGCATCGCGTTCCGCCGCGCCATGAAGCGCGCCGTGCAGTCGGCGATGCGCCTCGGCGCCGAAGGCATCCGCATCAACTGCGCCGGCCGTCTCGGCGGCGCCGAGATCGCGCGCATGGAATGGTACCGCGAGGGCCGCGTGCCGCTGCATACGCTGCGCGCCGACGTCGACTACGGCACGGCGGAAGCGAACACGGCGTACGGCATCTGCGGCGTCAAGGTCTGGGTGTTCAAGGGCGAGATCCTCGAGCACGACCCGATGGCTTCGGAACGCCGGGCGACCGAGGGCGATGCGCATGGCGGTGGTGGTGAGCGCGAACGCGGTCGCCGTCGCGAAAACGCGTAAGACATTTAGGAATTTGGAGTTAGAACGATGCTGCAGCCAAAGCGCACAAAGTTCCGCAAGCAGTTCAAGGGCCGCATCCACGGTACCGCCAAGGGCGGCACCAACCTGGATTTCGGTGGTTTCGGGCTGAAGGCGCTTGAGCCGAACCGCGTCACCGCGCGCGAGATCGAGGCGGCCCGCCGCGCGATCACCCGCGAGATGAAGCGCGCCGGCCGCGTGTGGATCCGTATTTTTCCGGACGTGCCGGTGACGTCGAAGCCGACCGAAGTGCGCATGGGCAAGGGCAAGGGCGCGGTCGATTACTGGGCGGCCCGCGTCAAGCCAGGCCGCATCATGTTCGAGATCGACGGCGTCAACGAGGAAACCGCCCGTGAGGCGCTGCGTCTCGGCGCGGCCAAGCTCTCGGTCAGGACGCGCTTCGTACAGCGCATCGCAGAATAAGGACGGGCTGATCATGAAAGCCGAAGACATCCGGACCAAGACCCAGGACCAGCTGACCGACGATTTGGCCAGCCTGAAGAAGGAGCAGTTCAACCTGCGCTTCCAGAAGGCCACCGGCCAGCTCGAGAAGACCGCGCGCGTGAGGCAGGTCCGCAAGGACATTGCGCGCATCAAGACCATCGCCGCGGAAAAATCCGCGGCCAAGAAGGCTTAAGGACGAAAACCATGCCAAAGCGCATTCTGCAGGGCACCGTCGTCAGCGACAAGAACGAGAAGACGGTTGTCGTCAAGGTCGAACGGCGCTTCACGCATCCCGTGATGAAGAAGACCGTGCGCATGACCAAGAAGTACAAGGCGCACGACGAGAATAACGCCCACAAGGTCGGCGATCAGGTGTTCATCCAGGAATCGAAGCCGATTTCCAAGGTCAAGCGCTGGAT
>NZ_NWQG01000257.1:0-4148 GCF_002529485.1 Mesorhizobium sanjuanii | reverse complement strand
GTAAAACAACGAATTTTGGACAGACCGGGGAAGGGTGAAGAACCCGTCCCGTTAGAAAAGAAGAAGGCGGCCAGTCATGATTCAGATGCAAACAAACCTCGACGTCGCGGATAATTCCGGCGCCCGTCGTGTCATGTGCATCAAGGTGCTGGGCGGCTCGAAGCGGAAATACGCTTCCGTGGGCGACATCATCGTGGTGTCGATCAAGGAAGCCATCCCGCGCGGCCGCGTGAAGAAGGGCGATGTGATGAAGGCGGTCGTGGTTCGCACGGCCAAGGACATCCGCCGCCCGGACGGCAGCGTGATCCGTTTCGACAAGAACGCGGCCGTTCTCGTCGACAACAAGAAAGAGCCGATCGGCACACGTATCTTCGGACCGGTTCCGCGCGAACTGCGCGCCAAGAACCACATGAAGATCATCTCGCTCGCGCCTGAAGTGCTGTAAGGAGCCGGACCAATGCAAAAGATTAGAAAAGGCGACAAGGTCGTCGTGCTGGCCGGCAAGGACAAGGGCCGTTCGGGCGAAGTCCTCTCGGTACAGCCGAAGGACGACACCGCGCTGGTGCGCGGCGTCAACATGATCCGCCGTCACCAGAAGCAGTCCCAGTCCCAAGAGGGCGGGATCATCACCAAGGAAGCGCCGATCCAGCTGTCGAACATCGCGCTAGCCGACCCCAAGGATGGCAAGCCGACCCGCGTCGGCTTCATCTTCCAGAAGGACGGCAAGAAGGTGCGCGTCGCCAAGCGCTCGGGAGAAGTCATCAATGGCTAAGGCTCAAACCAAGCAGGCGACTGCCCAGAACACGCCGCGTCTCAAGCAGGTCTACAACGAGACCATCCGCAAGGCGCTGCAGGAGCAGTTCGGCTACGAGAACGAGATGCAGGTCCCCCGCATCGACAAGATCGTGCTGAACATGGGCGTCGGCGAAGCGACCGGCGATTCGAAGAAGCCTTCGATCGCGGCCGAAGACCTGGCGATGATCGCCGGCCAGAAGGCCGTCGTCACCCGCGCCCGCAATTCGATCGCCGGCTTCAAGGTCCGCGAGAAGATGCCGATCGGCGCCAAGGTCACGCTGCGCAAGGAACGCATGTACGAGTTCCTCGACCGCCTCGTGAACATCGCGCTGCCGCGCGTCCGCGACTTCCGCGGGCTCAATCCGAAGAGCTTCGATGGCCGTGGCAATTACGCCATGGGCATCAAGGAACACATCGTGTTCCCGGAGATCAACTACGACAAGGTTGATCAGATCTGGGGCATGGACGTCATCGTTTGTACGACTGCGAAGACGGACGACGAAGCCAGGGCATTGCTCAAGGCCTTCAACTTCCCCTTCCGCCAGTAACGGCAGCGAGAAAAGGAAAATCTGAAATGGCAAAGACCAGCTCAGTCGAGAAGAACAACAGGCGCCGCAAGCTTGCGGACCAGTACGGTCCCAAGCGCAAGGCGCTCAAGGCGATCATCATGGATCAGTCCAAGCCGATGGAAGAGCGCTTCCGCGCCCAGTTGAAGCTTGCTGCCCTGCCGCGCAACTCGGCCAAGATCCGCATCCGCAACCGCTGCGAAGTCACCGGACGTCCGCGTGCCTATTATCGCAAGCTCAAAGTATCGCGCATCGCGCTTCGTGATCTCGGCAATAACGGCCAGATCCCGGGCCTGGTCAAGTCGAGCTGGTAAGGAGGACATAACATGTCATTGAGCGATCCTCTCGGCGATATGCTGACCCGCATCCGCAACGCCTATGGCCGCAAGAAGTCGAGCGTTTCGACGCCGGCCTCGCGCCTGCGTACCCGCGTCCTCGACGTGCTGAAGGCTGAAGGCTATATCCGCGACTACAGCCAGACCGACTTCGACAACGGCAAGTCCGAAATCGAGATCGAGCTGAAGTATTTCGACGGTGCGCCGGTCGTGCGCGAAATCGCCCGCGTCTCGAAGCCGGGCCGTCGCGTTTACGTTTCGGCCAAGTCGATCCCGCACGTCGCCAACGGTCTCGGCATCGCCATCCTTTCGACACCGAAGGGCGTGATGGCCGACCACGAAGCACGCGAACAGAATGTCGGCGGTGAGATCCTCTGCCAGATCTTTTGATCTGGCAGCTCATCGCAAAGTGGAATCCGGTCTTCGGATCGTTCCCGAAGACAGAGACCTGAAACAAGAGAAGTGACGAGGACAACAAAATGTCTCGTATTGGAAAGAAACCCGTTTCGCTGCCGCAGGGCGTGACCGCGACCGTCAACGGCCAGACCGTGACGGCGAAGGGCCCCAAGGGCGAGCTGAAGTTCGTGGTGAACGACGAAGTTCTGGTCAAGATGGAAGGCTCGGAGATCGCTGTCCAGCCGCGCGACCAGACCAAGACCGCCCGCGCCAAATGGGGCATGTCGCGCACGCAGATCGTCAACATCCTGCAGGGCGTCAAGGACGGTTTCGAAAAGAAGCTCGAGATCACCGGCGTCGGCTACCGCGCCGCCATGCAGGGCAAGAACCTGCAGCTCGCGCTTGGCTTCAGCCATGACGTCGTCTATGAGACGCCGCAAGGCATCACGATCACCGTGCCGAAGCCGACGGAAATCACCGTGACCGGCATCGACAAGCAGATGGTCGGCCAGGTCGCCGCCGAGATCCGCGAGTATCGCGGCCCGGAGCCCTACAAGGGCAAGGGCGTGCGCTACGCTGGCGAGAAGATCGTCCGCAAGGAAGGCAAGAAGAAGTAGTGGGCTTGGCCCCGAAAAGTCGCGGACTTTTCGGAAAGGACCAAACCAAGGAAATGCAACGCCGCGGGGCACGGCCGCGGGAGGCGCTTCGCCTACCGCATATGGTTGTCCCCGTTTTTTGAAGGCAAGGAACCGACATCATGGGCTCGAAAGAATCCACCCAGCGCCGCGCTCAGCGCGTCCGCCGCCAGATCAAGAAGGTCGCGGGCGAGCGTCCGCGTCTGTCCGTCCACCGCACGTCGAAGAACATCTATGTGCAGGTCATCGACGACGCCAAGGGCCACACCATCGCCGCCGCCTCGACCTTGGAGAAGGACCTCAAGGGTTCGCTCAAGACCGGCGCCGACACCGCGGCTGCCGCCGCGATCGGCAAGCTGATCGCCGAGCGCGCCTCGAAGGCCGGCGTCAAGGAAGTCGTCTTCGACCGCGGCCCTTATATCTATCACGGTCGCGTCAAGGCGCTGGCCGAAGCCGCCCGTGAAGGCGGTCTCAGCTTCTAAGAAACTTTCGCCCCCGGTGACCCACAGAGGCGCCGGATATCATCATCAACCGTGCTTCCGGAAAAAAACAAGGAACAGGATATGGCACAGGAACGTAGAGATGGCGGCCGCGGCCGTGATCGCGAAGAGCGCGACGATGGCATGGTGGACAAGCTCGTCCACATCAACCGCGTCGCCAAGGTCGTCAAGGGCGGCCGTCGCTTCGGCTTTGCAGCACTCGTCGTCGTCGGCGACCAGAAGGGCCGCGTCGGCTTCGGCCACGGCAAGGCGCGCGAAGTGCCGGAGGCGATCCGCAAGGCAACCGAATCGGCCAAGCGCGACATGATCTTCGTGCCGCTGCGCTCGGGCCGCACGCTGCACCACGACGTCGAAGGACGCTGGGGCGCCGGACGCGTGCTGCTGCGCGCTGCCAAGCAAGGTACCGGCATCATCGCCGGCGGCCCGATGCGCGCCGTCTTCGAGACGCTCGGCATGCATGACGTGGTCGCCAAGTCGATGGGTTCGTCGAACCCATACAACATGGTTCGCGCCACGTTCGACGCGCTGAAGAGCCAGATGCATCCCAAGGATGTGGCTGCTGCGCGCGGCATCAAGTATTCGACGCTTCAGGCCCGCCGCGGCACCGCCGTTGCGGCCGAAGAATAGTCGATCTGACCAGGGATTTTGACCATGGCCAAGAAAGCAACAAAGACCATCACCGTCGAGCAGATCGGTTCGCCGATCCGCCGGCCGAAGGAGCAGCGCGCGACGCTGGTCGGCCTCGGCCTCAACAAGATGCACAAGCAGCGCACGCTGGAGGATACGCCCTCCGTGCGCGGCATGATCGCTGCCGTCCAGCATCTCGTCCGCGTCGTGGACGAGGGCTGAGCAAAAACGCAGGAGAACGAAGATGAAACTCAACGATCTGCGTGACAAGGACGGCGCCACGCATTCCAAGAA
>NZ_NWQG01000256.1:0-4939 GCF_002529485.1 Mesorhizobium sanjuanii | reverse complement strand
GAAGGCGCGCTCCGGCGTCGCCGTCAACGGCTTCGAGGGCGGCCAGATGCCGCTTTACCGGCGCCTGCCGAAGCGCGGCTTCAACAACATCTTCGCCAAGAGCTTTGTCGTCGTGTCGCTGGCCCGTATCCAGGCCGCGCTCGACGCCAAGAAGCTCGACGCGAAGGCGACTGTGACGGCTGATGCGCTGGTCGCGGCCGGCGTCATCCGCCGCGTCAAGGACGGCGTGCGCATCCTCTCCGATGGCGACATCAAGGCCAAGCTCGCCTTCGATGTGGCAGGTGCCTCCAAGGCGGCAATCGAGAAGATCGAAAAGGCCGGCGGTTCGGTGAAGCTGCCGGAAAAGGCCGCCGCCGAGTAACGGCGATTTGAAGCGCGATCGGCAAAGGTGCGACCCGGTTCTGCTTTCGATTGCGCTTTGATTTGACCAATATGGCGGCCGCGTCAACGCGGCCGCTTGCATGTTTACGGTCCGGAGCTTATCTCGTGAGTTTCGGTGATACGCGCGGCCTGTCCTGCGGGCCTTCGAGCGTGACATGGAAATCAAAGAAGTAGAGCATGATGTTGTCCGAAAACCGTTCCACACTTTTCGGCATCATGCTCTAGCGGAGAATCAGGCATGGCTTCGGCTGCTGAACAACTGGCCTCGAATCTGAATTTCTCGGCCTTCGCCAAGGCGGAGGACCTGAAGAAACGCATCTGGTTCACTATCGGCGCGCTGCTCGTCTACCGCCTCGGCACCTACATCCCGCTTCCCGGCATCAATCCCGACGCTTTCGCGCAGGCCTTCCAGTCGCAGAGCAAGGGCGTGCTCGGCATGTTCAACATGTTCGCCGGCGGCGCCGTGCAGCGCATGGCGATCTTTGCGCTGGGCATCATGCCTTACATCTCCGCTTCCATCATCATGCAGTTGATGACCTCGGTCATCCCGTCGCTGGAAGCGCTGAAGAAAGAAGGCGAGCAGGGCCGCAAGATCATCAACCAGTACACGCGCTACGGCACCGTGCTGCTGGCGCTGGTGCAGGCCTATGGCATTTCGGTCGGGCTGGAGGGCGGCAACGGCATCGTCAGCGATCCCGGCATGTTCTTCCGCATCTCGACCGTCGTCACGCTGGTTGGCGGCACCATGTTCCTGATGTGGCTCGGTGAGCAGATCACCGCGCGCGGCATCGGCAACGGCATTTCGCTGATCATCTTCGCCGGCATCGTCGCCGGCCTGCCGCACGCCATCTCCGGCACGCTGGAGCTTGGCCGTACCGGTGCGCTGTCGACCGGTCTGATTCTCGCGATTATCGTTCTCGCCGTCGTCGTCATCGCGCTGATCGTGTTCTTCGAGCGCGCCCAGCGCCGCTTGCTGATCCAGTATCCGAAGCGCCAGGTCGGCAACCGCATGTTCCAGGGCGACACCTCGCATTTGCCGCTGAAGCTCAACACGTCAGGCGTCATTCCGCCGATCTTCGCCTCGTCGCTGCTGTTGCTGCCGGCGACCGTCGCCGGCTTCTCGCAGACGACCAACATGCCTGCCTGGGCCAGCACCATCCTGGCGGCGCTCGGCCATGGCCAACCGCTCTATATGGCGTTCTACGCGGCGATGATCGTGTTCTTCGCCTTCTTCTACACGGCGATCGTCTTCAACCCGAAGGACACCGCCGACCAGCTCAAGAAGCATTCGGGCTTCATTCCGGGCTACCGTCCGGGCGAACGCACCGCCGACTACATCGACTACGTTCTCACCCGCATCACCGTCGTCGGCGCCATCTATCTGGTGCTGGTGTGTCTGCTGCCCGAGTTCCTGATCTCTGCGACTGGCGTACCATTCTACCTCGGTGGCACATCGCTTCTGATCGTGGTCAGTGTAACGCTCGATACGGTGGCGCAAATTCAGGGTCACCTGATCGCGCACCAGTATGAGGGCCTGATCAAGAAGTCGAAGCTGCGCGGGGGGAAGAAGGCCAGATGAGGTTGATATTGCTTGGGCCGCCAGGAGCGGGCAAGGGGACACAAGCACAAAGACTGGTAGAAAAGCACGGCATACCCCAGCTTTCCACTGGCGACATGCTGCGCGCGGCCGTCCAGGCCGGCACCGAAGTCGGCAAGCGCGCCAAGGCTGTGATGGATGCCGGCGAGCTGGTTTCCGACGCGATCGTCAACGCCATCGTGGCCGAGCGCATCGACCAGGCCGATTGCGCCAAGGGCTTCATCCTCGACGGGTACCCACGCACCCTGGTGCAAGCGGACGCGGTCGAATCGATGCTCAGGGAGCGCGGCCTCTCTCTCGACGTCGTCATCGAACTTGTCGTCGACGACAAGGCGCTGGTCGGTCGTATCGTCAAGCGCGCCGAGGAGACCAAGGCCGCCGGTCAGCCGGTGCGCAAGGATGACAATCCAACGGTGTTCGAAGAACGCCTAAGGGAGTACTACAAGAAAACGTCGCCGCTGATCGGCTACTATTACGCCAAGGGCAAGCTCCGAGGCGTCGACGGGATGGCCGGTATCGATGCGGTCACCGAACAGATCGAAGCAGTGCTTAAATCAGCCACCCAAGAGGCTGCCTAGAGAAAGTAGACGATTGCGCTTGACTGGAGCGGTCCGCTGGGGTATGGCGGCCCGTCTTCCTATCAGGCATGAGCTTTGCTTGTCCGCAAGGGCAAGGCAGCCCGTTTTGAACTGGAAACTCCCGCAAGGGCCGGTCTCCACCGGACGCGGGGCAACTTTGATAGCGCTGGGCCTACCTTGTTTCTAAGGGTTGGCCGGCCCACATGGAGAAGAGAAGAACATGGCTCGTATAGCCGGCGTCAACATTCCGACCAACAAGCGCGTTGTCATCGCGCTTCAGTACATTCACGGCATTGGCAAGAAGTTCGCCCAGGAGATCGTCGACAAGGTCGGCATCCCGGCCGAGCGCCGCGTCAACCAGCTGACCGACGCCGAAGTCCTGCAGATCCGCGAGACGATCGACCGCGACTACCAGGTCGAAGGCGACCTGCGCCGCGAAGTGTCGATGAACATCAAGCGGCTGATGGACCTCGGCTGCTATCGCGGCCTGCGCCATCGTCGCTCGCTGCCGGTTCGTGGCCAGCGCACGCATACCAATGCCCGCACCCGCAAGGGCCCGGCCAAGTCGATCGCCGGCAAGAAGAAGTAATTTAGGGCAGTAAGGGAGTAGGGCAGTACGGCAATAGGATCGGCAGACATACTGCCCTACTGCCATATTCCCCTACTGCCTTCTCCCTGGTGGAGCCGCTGGCATTACGGCGGTGTAGAGATCAACTGAAAGGACTACCATGGCCAAGGAAGCCGCTCGTGTTCGCCGTCGCGAACGCAAGAACATCTCGTCGGGCGTTGCCCACGTCAATTCGACCTTCAACAACACGATGATCACCATCACCGACGCGCAGGGCAATTCGATTGCCTGGTCGTCGGCCGGCGCCCAGGGCTTCAAGGGTTCGCGCAAGTCGACCCCGTTCGCCGCCCAGATGGCCGCCGAGGACGTCGCCAAGAAGGCCCAGGAACACGGCATGCGCATGCTCGAAGTCGAGGTCTGCGGACCCGGCTCCGGTCGTGAATCGGCGCTGCGCGCCCTGCAGGCGGCCGGCTTCACCATCACCTCGATCCGTGATGTGACGCCGATCCCGCACAATGGCTGCCGCCCGCGCAAGAAGCGCCGCGTCTAAAATTACTGAACGCCGCGTGAACGCCAAAAGCGTTCCTCCGCGGTTTTCCAGGTCGCCCGCCACGATTGGATGGTGGCGGGTCAACGGAAGGAAAGCATCATGATCCAGAAAAATTGGCAGGAACTGATCAAGCCGAACAAGATCGAGTTCTCGTCGAAGAAGAAGACGCTGACCACGCTGGTCGCCGAGCCGCTGGAGCGGGGCTTTGGCCTCACGCTCGGCAACGCGCTGCGTCGCGTGCTTCTGTCTTCGCTGCGCGGCGCGGCTGTGACCGCCGTGCAGATCGACGGCGTTCTGCACGAATTCTCGTCCATCGCCGGCGTGCGCGAGGACGTGACCGACATCGTCTTGAACATCAAGGAAATCGCCATCCGCATGGAAGGCGACGGCCCCAAGCGCATGGTCGTGCGCAAGCAGGGACCGGGTGCGGTTCTCGCCGGCGACATCCAGACGGTTGGCGATGTCGAGATCCTCAACCCCGACCACGTCATCTGCACGCTGGACGAAGGCGCTGAGATCCGCATGGAATTCACCGTCGACACCGGCAAGGGTTACGTGCCTGCCGAGCGCAACCGCGCCGAGGACGCGCCGATCGGCCTGATCCCGGTCGACAGCCTCTATTCGCCGGTCAAGAAGGTCTCCTACAAGGTCGAGAACACCCGCGAGGGCCAGGTTCTCGACTATGACAAGCTGACCATGACCATCGAGACCGACGGGTCGATCTCGGGCGAGGACGCGGTGGCTTTCGCTGCCCGCATCCTGCAGGACCAGCTCGGCCTGTTCGTCAATTTCGACGAGCCGCAGAAGGAAGTCGCCACGGAGGCCGTCACCGAGCTTGCCTTCAACCCGGCGCTGCTCAAGAAGGTCGACGAGCTCGAGCTTTCGGTGCGTTCGGCCAACTGCCTGAAGAACGACAACATCGTCTATATCGGCGACCTGATCCAGAAGACCGAAGCCGAGATGCTGCGCACCCCGAACTTCGGCCGCAAGTCGCTGAACGAGATCAAGGAAGTGCTGGCGGCAATGGGCCTGCACCTCGGCATGGAAGTGCCGGACTGGCCGCCGGAAAACATCGAAGACCTCGCCAAGCGTTACGAAGACCAATATTGAGCATGAATTCCAAGGATCGGCGGCGTGAGCCGCTCGATCCGACGGTCATGCGGAAAATCATCAGAGGCCGTGGCCTCTTGAACAACTGAAGAAGGAAAAGAGCCATGCGCCACGGTTTCAAAGGCCGCCGCTTCGCCCGCAGCATCAGCCACCGC
>NZ_NWQG01000255.1:0-3020 GCF_002529485.1 Mesorhizobium sanjuanii | reverse complement strand
CTGCATGCGCTGGCTGGGCCTGTCCAAGCGCTGCATCGAGATCGCCCGCGCTTATGCCGCCGAGCGCCATGGCTTCGGCAAGCTTCTGGCCGATCGGGAGAGCATCCAGCTGATGCTCGGCGATCTCGCCATGCGCATCGAGATCGGCCGCCTGCTGGTGATGAAGGCAGCCTGGGAGCTCGATCGCGGCGGCTTCGCCCGCAAGGAGGTCTCCATGGCCAAGGTCCAGGTCGCCAACGTCCTGCATGACGCCGCCGACGTGGCGATCCAGATCAATGGCGCGCGCGGCTATTCGAAGGATACGGTGCTCGAATGGATCTATCGATATGCCCGCCAGGCTCGCCTGGTCGACGGCGCCGACGAGGTCCACAAGATGGTGCTCAACCGGTTCCTCAACGAGGAAGGCACCGGCTTCTGGCGCTGGAATGTCGAGCCAGTCGAAACAGGCCATGCCGGAAAGCGCTGAGCCCGTGACGCGGCCGGATTTCGATCCATCGCGGCTGGCGGATTTTCTCAAAAGCCGCTTCGGCGCTGGCCCTCTGTCGCTGCAGCGGATCGGCGGCGGCCAGTCGAACCCGACCTATTTCGTCGACTACGGCGGACATCGCATGGTGCTGCGCAAGAAGCCCAGCGGGCCGATCCTGCGCGGCGCCCACGCCATCGATCGCGAATACCGGGTGATCGAGGCACTCGCTCCAACCGACGTGCCGGTGCCACGGCCAGTGCTCTTCTACGCCGGCGACGAATTGCTCGGCACGCCCTTCTATCTGATGGAACGTCTCGATGGCCGCGTCTTCCATGATTGCGCATTGCCGGGATTGTCGCGCGATGAGCGGCGCGGCATCTATTTCGGCATGGCCGAGGCTATGGCCAAGCTGCACGCCATCCGGCCGGAGGAGATCGGGCTCGGCGACTACGGCCGGCCGGGAAACTATTTTGAGCGGCAGATCGCGCGCTGGACGAAGCAGTTGCGGGACTCGCCGAGCGACCGCATCGCGGCGCTCGACGCCGTGGCCGAATGGCTGCCGCGAAATCTTCCGCCGGACGATGGCCGCGTTGCCATCGCGCATGGCGACTTCCGCCTCGGCAATCTCCTCTTCCATCCCGAGCGGCCTGAGGTGATCGGTATCCTCGACTGGGAATTGTCGACGCTCGGCCATCCGCTGGCCGATCTCGGCTTCTGCTCGATGCCCTGGCATTCCGCGCCGGACGAATATGGCGGCATCCTCGGCCTCGATCATGCAGCGCTCGGCATTCCGACCCAGCGCGCGTTCCTCGACCACTATTTCGCCCATGCCGTGCCCACTGGGCCGCTGCGGCCGTTCCATCTGGTTTTCGCCCTGTTCCGCTTCGCGGTGATCTTCGTCGGCATCGCCGACCGCGCGCAGGCCGGCAGCGCGGCGGCGGCCAATGCGGCCGACGTCGCGCCACTGGCCGGCCGTTTCGCCGCCCGCGCCATGGAAGTCATCGACGGCGCACGGCCATGGTGATGCGCGCCGGCTGATGCCAGAGACTCTTGCCTGCCACGCCGGAAGGAGCGACCTTGCCTGGCCGGAATCCAAAAATGGAGAAACTCGATGACATCCGACGTTGCAGTTATCGCGGGCGCGGGACTGGGGCTGAGCGCCTCGCTCGCCCGCCTTCTCGCCAAGGAGGGCTTTCGTGTGGTTCTGGCTGCCCGCAACGTCGGCAAGCTGAGCGGACTGGTCGACGAAACCGGGGCACTGGCGGTCGAGACGGACGTTGCCGACGTCGCTTCGGTCGCAAACCTGTTCGACGTAGCCGACAAGAGCGGTCCGCTATCGCTTGCGGTGTTCAACGCCAGCGGCCGCACCCGCGGGTCCATCGCCGATCTCGATCCCGAAGTGGTGAAGCAGGCATTGCTGGTCGGCGCCTATGGCGGGTTCCTGGTCGGCCAACAGGCGGCTCGCCGGTTGCTTTCCCGCGGCTCGGGCTCGATCCTGTTCACTGGCGCCACCGCCAGCGTCAAGGGGTTTTCGGGCTCGGCCGGGTTTGCCATGCCAAAGTTCGGCCTGCGCGGGCTGGCGCAATCCATGGCCCGCGAACTGGCTTCGAAAAACATCCATGTCGCGCATTTCATCATCGACGGGGCCATTGCGCCCCTGGGCCAGGCTGATGAATCAGACCGCCGGCTGTCTCCAGACGCGATCGCGCAAACCTATCTTGCCATCCATCGGCAGCATCGCAGCGCCTGGAGCTCAGAACTCGAAATCAGGTCATGGGTCGAGACTTTCTGACCTTCGGCCGCGGCGGTTCGCGGGCAGGTCGCGGGCAGGTCGTGAACATTCGCTCCCACCCCGACGTGGCCCGCCGCCACTATTCGGACTTGCCTGCAACCGGTGCGGCGCCGGTTTGAATCGGGGACGGGAATTTCATCTTTGCTTAAGGTTTTGGAATTTTTTCCGTCGCCAACGTGCTCAAATCAGCTCATACAGGTAAAATCGTTCGGCGGTTTCCTCCCATTCCGCTGAACGGTGTTCCCCTCTGAAGGTTGTAAACCTTCTTTCTTGGCCGGGCCGCATTCGAGCCCGGCCATTTTTTCCGCGCTTCTTGCAAATCGCCTTCGATCAAGGCAGGAGTCTTGCTCGATTCCCGGCTGCGACAACGGCTCGATCTTGCCGGGGAAGCCTTGCATTCGCCGAACGCCTCATGCGCGTCGCGAACGGGGAACGACCGGCAGCATCAATCCAGAAGACTGAGGATATTTCATGCAGCTTTCGATGTGGACCTATCCCTGGGATGTCCAGGATCTGGGCCTGGAGACGGTCGAACGCGATCTTGTCGAACGCGCCGGGCTGAACATGATCAGCCTCGCCACCTCCTATCATGCCGGCCGCTTCCTGCAGCCGCGCAGTTCGCGCCGGAAGGCCTATTTCCCCGAAGACGGCACCATCTATTTCAAGCCAACCGCTGCACGTTGGGCCAGCCTTGCCATCCAGCCCAAGGTCGCGGACGTGATCACCGAGGGTGGCGACGTGCTTGGCGACCTTGTCCGCAGG
>NZ_NWQG01000254.1:0-11566 GCF_002529485.1 Mesorhizobium sanjuanii | reverse complement strand
GGACGGTCTGCCTACACAACACGCGTCTTGGCATGCTGCATCCGCAGGCGGTCACCCGCAACGCCTTCGGCGATGCCAACTACTACAATCTCTGTCCGTCGCATCCGGATGCGCGCGCCTATGTCCGCGCGCTGGTCGCCGACGTCACGCACAGCTACAGGCCGGATCGGATCGAGCTCGAAAGCCCGTCCTTCATGGGCTTTGCCCATGAGTACCACCACGAGAAGGATGGCGTCGGACTGACGCCGGAAGACGACTTTTTGCTGTCGCTGTGTTTTTGCCCGTCCTGCCTCGCCCGTGCGGCCGGCGCCGGCATCGATGGCGAGGCGGCCCGCAAGCGCGTCGGCCAATGGATCGTCGAGACCTGCGAACGCGCGGTGCCCGAACGGCGCTTTCCCGATTTTCCCGCCAGCGGCCTCGACGCGTTTCTGCCGTGGCCGGAACTCCATGCCTATCTCATCTGGCGCTTCGAGCCGGTAACCAGCCTCGTCGCCGAGCTGCGCGAGGTGGCCCATCCCGCAACGAAGGTCGTCATCATCGACCTGAAAGACGGCTGGCTCGGCGGCTGCGATCTGGCGGCGCTCGGCAAGGTCTGCGACGGAGCGATCCTGTGTGCCTACGACATGCAGGCCGGCGATGTCGCAAGCCTGATGGCGGCCGGCCGTGCCACGCTCGGATCGGAAAAATTCCTCGGCGCCGGCTACCGGCTCTTCTATCCGGAAATGGCAGCCCCCGACATCCTTGCGGCCAAGGTCAAGCCGGCGCTGGCGCCCGATGTCGACGGCATCAACTTCTACAATTACGGCCTTGTTCCCGCCGCGCGTCTGGACTGGATCGGCGGCGCGCTGCCTGTTTGAGCAAATCGATCTGCGCCAAGCCTCATTTGCCTCCGATACTCTCGCCGCCGAGTGGTCCCGATGCTCAGAACGATCCGCACGCTAGCACCTGACGAAGTGGAAACCCTTGTCGACTGGGCGGCGGCCGAAGGTTGGAATCCGGGCCTCGGCGATGCCAGGATTTTCCAGGCGGCAGATCCCGAAGGCTTCATCGGCGCCTTTGTTGATGGCAAGATGGTAGCCGGCATTTCCGCCGTCGCCTATGGCGACGATTTCGGTTTCATCGGCCTCTATATCTGTCGCCCGGACAGGCGCGGCGAGGGCCATGGCAAGGCGGTCTGGGACGCCGGCATGGCGCGGCTCGGCAACCGCACGATCGGGCTGGACGGCGTTGCCGAACAGCAGGCCAATTACCGCGGCATGGGTTTTGCGCCGCTCTACCGGACGATACGGTTCTCCGGGCCTCTCGATGGCCTGGGAGGTACCGGCAGTGGCGTTCGCCCCATAGCGCCGGAGCCCGACATACTGGCCTATGATCGCCGGTTCTTTCCCGGCCCGAGGCGGTCGTTCCTGGAACACTGGCTGCGCCCGCCACACATGGCGCTTGCGATCGTTAGCGAGGGCGCGATCGAAGGCTATGGCGTCGCGCGCCGATGCCGGGACGGCTGCAAGATCGGCCCGCTCTATGCCGATGGGCTGGATGCGGCAAGCCGTCTCCTCTCAGCGCTCGCCAGTATCTGCGGCCCCGGAAATATCCATCTCGACGTTCCCGAAACCAGCGGGGATTTTGCAGCGTGGCTGTCGTCGGTGGGCCTGCGGCCGGGCTTCGAAACGGCTCGAATGTACCGGGGAAAAGCGCCGCGGGTGATGCAGTCCGGGGTCTTTGCGATAACCACCCTGGAGCTTGGTTGAGAAGTGGAAGTCGACTAAGCGCCAGCTAGCCTGCCTCGTCCAGCCGGTCGCGCAGCATGCTTAGAGGGAGCAGCATGTTTGGCGCATGCCGCATCAGCCCGTGGAACGGGATCGGCGACGGCGGCCCAAAAGGCAGCGGCAAATCCCGGGGCTTCGCTCCACCAGCCCAATCCGCGAGCACCTTGCCCATGGCCGTGGTCATGGCGATCCCACGCCCGTTGCAGGCAAAGCCCGCGATCAGGCCAGGCCCGAGATCGACGAGGCGAGGCAGGAAATCGGGCTCGACGGCAGCCATTCCCGACCAGCTAAATTCAAGCGGCGGGATTTGCGGGAGATCGAGATGTCTTGCCAGCCGTCGCCAGATCGCCTGCGGCACGCGTGTGTCGGCGCCGGGGTCAACAATATGCATGCCACCGGTGATCAGTCTGTTTTCGGCATCGAAGCGGAAGGTGAAAAGATTGCGCCTGGTGTCGCCGACGCCTTGCCCGCCGGGAAGCAGGCGGGTGCGTATTTCACGCGGCAGCGGCGCTGTGGCAATCTGGAAGATCTTCAGCGGGAAGTAGGTTCGCTGCAGCGTCTGAAACAACGGTCCGCCATAGGCATTGGTGGCAATAAGAACCTTTCCGGCACGCACCGAACCCGAAGCCGTCTTCAAGGCCCAGCCATCCCCGATGCGATCGATCGATGTAACCCGCGTCTGCTCGAGGATGCGCGCGCCGGCGTTTTCCGCCGCATCGGCGAGGCCGCGCGCATATTCGACCGGATTGAGGACGCCGCCCGAGCGGTCCATCCAGCCGCCAGGATAGCCGCGCACGCCGGTCAGCTCCTCGATCGCCTGCCTGTCCAGTGCAGCAGTCGGTTTTCCGCGCTTTGCCCATTGTTCGGCGCGCGACCTGGTCTTTTCCAATGCGGCCTGCGAATGGGCTGGTTGTATCCATCCATTCTGGACTGCATCGCATTCGATGCCATGCCGCTTGATCAGGCCGAAGACGAGATCGGCACTGCCGGTCGCGAAATCGACCAGGCGTTCGCCGCGTTCCGGCCCGAGCTGGGCAAGGATGTCGTCTGGGTCCCTTTTTGCGAAATTCGGCACCACGAAGCCGGCATTCCTGCCGGTTGCGCCCCAGGCGATGATTTCCGCTTCGAGAACGGCGACCGAGCGGCCTTTTTCGGCGGTGTGCAGCGCGGTTGAAAGGCCCGAAAATCCGCCACCGATAATGGCCAGATCGACATCGAGTGCGCCCTCGAGGGCGGGCCGGTCGCGGCGATTGCGGCCGACCGCGTGCCAGAGGGATTCCTGCCGGCTCCCTTTGTTCATGACCCTGTTCCACTCTCGCCTGGAGCTACTTTCGCACCCTTGCCGAACCTTGCGCGTCGCGGCCTGTCGCCGAAGAGGCCATTCGGCCTGACCAGGAGGATGACGCAGAGCATCACGCCGATCGCCACGATCTGCAGCGCGGCGGCACGTGCCTGCTGTTCGGGCGAGAACAGGACGCTGGTCAAGGTCCCCGATCCGGCCCATATCGCCCAGACCAGCACACTGCCGATGACGGCGCCGGCGTTGCTGCCCGAGCCGCCAACGATCAGCATCACCCAGACCTGGAAGGTCAGGATCGGCAGATAATTGTCGGGCGCGATGAAGCCGGTGAAATGTGCCTGCAGCGCGCCGGCCAGCGCCATGATGGCGCCGCCGACGGCGAAGGCCTGGACGCGATAGAAACGCGCGCTCTTGCCTAGGGATATCGCGGCTCGCTCATCCTCGCGCAGCGCCTTCAGGACGCGCCCCCACGGGCTGCGCGACAGATGCTCCAGCGCCAGATAGACGATGAGCGTCACCACTGAGACGACGGCAAGGTTCGACAGGTTGAACAGCAACGGCGTTTCGGCAAGGCCGCCGAAGGGACGCGGAATAAAGCCGATGCCGAACGGGCCGCCGGTCAGTTTCTGGGCGTTGAGCGCCACCAGTTGCACGACGACGGCGACGCCGAAGGTGGTGATCGCCAGATAATCCGATCTGAGGCGCAGCGTGGCGATGCCGGTGATGGCGGCGGCGACGCCGCCCACCAGCATGGCGCCGAGCCAGCCGACAAGGATCGGCAGACCGAAACCGCCCAGCCGCGCGGCATCATCGGGCGTGGTCAGCAGCGCCGACGCGTAGGCGCCGATGGCGACGAAACCGGCAAGCCCGACATTGAAAAGCCCGGTCAACCCCCATTGCAGATTGAGGCCGAGCGTGACGAGCGAAAAGATCAGCGCGGTGGTCAGGAAGAAAGCGCCATAGCCGAGCAGGTCCATCAGCGTTCCCTCACTCCGAAAAGGCCGACAGGTCGCACGAACAGCACCGCCATCAGGATGATGAAGGAGACGGCTGCACGCCATTCGGCGCCGATCAGCTGCACGGCGCCGGCTTCGGCCATGCCGATGATCAGACCGCCGAGAACGGCGCCCGGCACGCTGCCGATGCCGCCGAGGATGGCTGCCGCGAACATCGGCAGCAGCATGTCGAATCCCATGAACGGGCGGATCTGTATGAGAATGCCGATCATGACGCCGGCAACGCAGGCCAGCGCCCCACCGATGATCCAGGTGACGCGCACGACCTTGGCGACGTCGATGCCGACAATGCGGGCCAATGCCGCGTTCTGGCTCAATGCCTGCATCGAGCGGCCGGTCTGGGTGCGCGTCATCAACAGATGCACGCCGAGCACGAGAACGGCGGTCAGCAGCAGCAAGGCGATCTGGTCGGGTGTGATGCGAATGCCGAAGCCGACCGGCATGGCGATCTGGATCGCCCGGCTGAAATAGGTCGGGCGCGAGGTGAAGATGAATTCGAGCAGGCTTCTCAGCGCCATCGAGGCGCCGAAGCTCGCCATCACCACGATGATCGCCTGGCCCTTGGCCCGCAGCCGCGCGAACAGCACCAGGTCGAGCAGCAAGGCCAGCAGGCCGGTGATCGCCATGCCGATGAAGAGCGCGGCGATCAGCGGCCAGCCGAAGGAGAGCGGAGCAATGGGTGCTACCTTGCCGAACATCGCGCCGATGGCGCCGACGACGGCGAGCGTCGCATAGGCGCCCCAGGCCATGAAGTCGCCATGGGCGAAGTTCGAGAAGCGCAGGATCGAATAGGTGAGCGTCACGCCGATGGCGCCGAGGCCGATCATCGAACCCGCCAGCAGTCCGTCGACGACAAATTGCAAGCTCATGCCCCGCCTCCTTTGCCCGGCTGTTGGCGGCGTTGGCCGAGATAGAGTTCGGCGACGATCGGATCGTTCCAGAGCTCGGAGGCGGCGCCCTCGTGCCGGTCCTTGCCCTCGACCAGCACATAGGCGCGATCGCCGATGGCAAGCGCGGCCTTGGCGTTCTGTTCGACCAGCAGAACGGTGACGCCGGATTTGCGGATGCCGGCCAGCATCTCGAACACCATCGACACGAATTTCGGTGACAGGCCCGCCGACGGCTCGTCGAGCACCAGCACCTTGGGGTGGACGATCAAGGCCCGGGCGACGGCTAGCATCTGCCGCTGTCCGCCCGACAGGTTGCCGGCAACGGTCTTCCGCTGGCGGGCGAGATCGGGGAACGCCGCATACATCTCCTCGATGCGGGCAGGGGTCTCGCGCGGTTTCAGGATGCCGCAGGCGACTTTCAGATTGTCCTCTACCGACATCAACGGGAAAATGTTTTCGGTCTGCGGCACGAAGGCAAGGCCGAGCCGAACCATCGTGTGGGCGGGCGCCGCGGTGATGTCCTTGCCATCCAGCAGCACCGTGCCTCCGGTGATCGGGACAAGGCCGGCGATGGCCTTGATCAGACTCGACTTGCCGGCACCATTAGGGCCGAGCACGACGACGATCTCGCCCCTGTCGACGGTCATCGAGGCGCCGCGCACGATCGGCACGCCGGGCTCGTAGCCGGCTTCGAGGTCGCGGACATCGAGAACGGTCTGGCTCATGCCGCGCCTCCGAGATAGGCCTCGATGACTCGCGGATCGCGCGCCACCTGGTCGGCGGTGCCTTCGCACAAGAGCTGGCCGCTCGCCATGACCAGCACGCGGTGGCAGAGCCGCGTCACCATGTCGATATTGTGCTCGATCAGCAGGAAGGTGATGCCGCGCGCGTTGATGTCGCGGATGCGGTCGATGATGACTTCGAGCAGGCTTGCATTGACGCCGGCTGCCGGCTCATCGAGCAGGATGATCGCCGGATCGGCCATCATGACCCGGGCGAGTTCGAGCAGCTTGCGCTGACCACCGGAAAGCACGCGCGCCGGTTCATGCGCAAGGTGGGCAAGCGCGACGAGCTCGAGCAATTCGATGGCCCTCGTCTGGGCAGCCCGCTCCTCGGCGGCGACGCGCCGGGGCGTCAGGAAATTGGCGAGCAGCCTTTCTCCGGCCTGCCCCTGCGCGGCCAGCATGACGTTCTCGATCAGGGTCAGATTGGGCAGTGGCCGTGGAATCTGGAAGGTGCGGCCGAGGCCACGGCCGATGCGGCGGTGCGCAGCTTCCCCCGACACCGGCGTGCCGTTGAGCAGGATCTCGCCGCCGGAAGGCAGGATACTGCCGGCCAGCAGATCGAACATCGTCGTCTTGCCGGCGCCGTTCGGGCCGATGAGACCGAGTATTTCACCCGGCCGGACGTCGAACGAGACATCGTTGACCGCGACGAGGCCGCCGAAGCGCCTGACGACATTTCTGGCCGTCAGAACCGGCGCGCGGATTTTCTCCTCCTGCCGTTCAGTCGTGTCGCTCATCAATCCCTCTGGCCGAAAGCGATCGTCGCCGCCTTCTGGTTTTTGATTTGTGATCACACTTGCTTTGATCACGCTATTCGGCTTTAATTTCTTCCGCAAGCCGAAAACAGGCCAAACGGCCACGACCGGGAATGTCATGCAGAAGGCTGCCATCGAAAAGAACTATGAGGTGATCGCCGCCCAGCTTACGCCGGTCGGCCGCGAGACCGTGCAGGATCGCGTCTATTCGGAGCTGCGCCGGGCCTTGATCGGCGGCCTTTTCGAGCCGAGCCAGGTGCTTACCATCCGTGGCCTCGCCGATGCGCTGGTCACCTCCACCATGCCGGTGCGCGAGGCACTCGGACGTCTGATCACCGAAAAGGCGCTGGAGGCGCTTCCCAACCGCTCCGTGCGCGTGCCGCCGATCACGCTGGAGCGTATCGACGATCTTCTGCGCGCCCGCTCCCTCATCGAGGGCGAAGCGATCGCGCTGGCCGCCACGCGCATGACCCCGCGCCAGATCGCTGCGGTCGAAGCCATGCTTGCCGAATGGGACGAGATGCGGGCGCTGAAGCACAAGAAGGACATCGATCGCGAGGCGACGCTCAACCAGAGCTTCCATTTCGAGATCTACCGCTGCTGCGGTTCCGCCGTGCTGATCCCGATGATCGAGAGCCTCTGGCTGCAATCCGGACCCTGCATCCGTGTCGCCATCTACGCCTTTTCCGATGCCGGCGAGGTCGATACCGCCCATTATCACCGCAGCATTGTCGCAGCGCTTGCCAAGCAGGATGCGCAAGCCGCGCGCGAGGCGCTGGTGGCCGACATCAGCCGGCCCTTCGCCTTCCTGCGCGACAAGCTCCAATCGGCGAAAGACCCGACATGACCAGGCCTGCCATAGGGATCACCGAGCCGCGCTCCAACCTTTCCGTGACGGCGCTGCTGTTGCCGGAAAAGGCGCCCGACAACACTGCCTTCCTGCTGGCCTATCTCGGTGAGCCGCGCGTCGTTGCCGGCATCCATGCGATGTGGACCGGGCCTGAGATTTCCTGTCCGGTTCCATCAGCGCATCTGGATGGCCAGGCCTATGCTAAACCACTGCCGGCGGAGAACGCGACGCTGACGCCGCAGCCGGGCGATATCGTCCTGTCCTATGTGCCGCCGCGCATGTGGGGCGGCAATCCCGATGCGATCTTCGACATCGGCCTGTACTACGGGCCGGGTGCGCGCCTGCTGTTCCCGATCGGCTGGCTTGCCGGCAGCGTGGTCGCTCAGGTGCGCCCCGAGGAGCGCGACCAGTTCGCCGCCGCCTGCGGCGTGATCCGCCGCAACGGCGCCTGCGATATCACCTTCACGCGGGTGGAGATTTGAATGGCTGACAGCGACGACAGTTTCGAACTCTTCGATCTTCGCGTCGAGGCCGTGATCCCCGAGGGCAAGCCGATCTATTGCGGCGCCAAGGCAGGCGACTATTTCGAGCTCAAGGGTGAGATGCTGTCGATGCCGGCGGGGCAGGGCTTTTCGATCTATTCTTTATCAGCCGTCTTGCCGCTTCTGGCGGCCAAGCAGCGCCCAACCCACAAGAACGACTGGATGACGTCGGACGCCGAGATCGCCTGTCCCGATCCCAATTGCGCCAGTCGGCTGCGGATCGTCAGGACCGGCAAGCGGCGGTTCAGCCATGCGGAAACCACGGCGGTACCGTTGCCGAAGGAGAACGATCAGAGATGACCGCCAAGGCCTTCGAACTCAGCCCCGGCTACACCATCTCGCGCGTCATTCGCGGCGGCTGGCAGCTTGCCGGCGGCCATGGCGCGATCGACCGCCAACAGGCGGTGGCCGACCTGGTCGCCACCTTCGACGCCGGCATCAGGACTTATGACTGCGCCGATATCTACACCGGCGTCGAAGAGCTGATCGGCTTGGCTCGGCTGCGGCTGGCCAACGAGCGCGGTCTTGACGCCGCCGCGCGGATGAAAGTGCACACCAAGCTGGTGCCCGACCTCGAACGGCTTTCAAACATCAGCCGCGACTATGTCAGAGGCATCGTCGACCAGTCGCTGCGGCGGCTGAAGACCGAGCGGCTCGATCTCGTGCAGTTCCACTGGTGGGATTATGCGCTGCCCCGCTATGTCGATGCGATGGGCTGGCTCAACGAGCTTCGCCTGGAAGGCAAGGTGCGCAATGTCGGCACCACCAATTTCGATACGCCGCGCCTCGCCGAGATCCTGGCCGCAGGCGTTCCGCTGGTCAGCCAGCAGCTGCAATATTCGGTGCTCGACCAGCGGCCGGCGAACAACCTTGCAGCGCTGGCCGAACGGAATGGCATCAGTTTCCTCTGCTATGGTTCGGTGGCGGGCGGCTTCCTCAGCGACAAATGGCTTGGCGTCGCCGAGCCGCAAACGCCGCTCGAAAACCGGTCGCTGGTCAAATACAAGCTGATCATCGACGATTTCGGCGGCTGGGATCTCTTCCAGCAATTGCTCGGGGCGCTGAAGGCGGTCGGCGACCGCCACGGCGTCGACATCGCCACCATCGCCAGTGCCTGGGTGCTGGAGCAGCCGCAAGTGGCGGCCGTCATCGTCGGCGCCCGCAACCAGGCGCACGCCCTTGCCAATGCCAGGATCATGGACGTCACGCTCGAGGCCGGGGACCGGGCGCGGATCGCTGCCGTGATCGCGCAAAGCCGCGGGCCACTGGGCGATGTCTACACGCTGGAGCGCGACCGCCACGGCCGCCACGGCTCGATCATGCACTACAATCTGAATGCGGGCCGGATATGAGTGGAGAGCCCTCCCTGTTTTCACGTGCGAGCGCCGAGGTCGTCGATCTCCACCGCTTCTTCGTCGACTGGTTCGTCGAGGCGCGTGCCGACAGAGCGGATTTCGACCGCTTCGAGCGTGTGATGGGCGAAGGCTTTCGCATGGTCGCGCCGAGCGGCCAGATCCTCGATCGCGATGCGGTGCTCCACCACGTCCGTTCAAGCCGCGCCACCTGTGACGGCGACTTCGCCATCTCGATCGAGGATATCCGAGCCGGCTGGCAGACTAGCGACACGATCGTCGTCTGCTACATCGAGGCACAGAAACGCGCCGGCAAGCACAGTCGCCGTCGCTCGAGTGCCGTTTTCACCACCAGTTCGTCGGCGCCCAACGGCGTCGAATGGCGACATCTGCATGAAACCTGGCTGCAGGTGCCGGAAGGCTGAACAGGCTCAAGACGTGAATGAGAGTCGTTTAACGAAAGGGGAACAACAATGACAAGGACGATACTTCAAATCACCACCGCGCTGGCTTTGCTGACCGCAGCCGGTGCTGCGCAGGCCGCCGATTGCAAGATCACTGTCGGTCTCGTCATGGAACTGACCGGCCCGGCCGGTGAATACGGCCAGGCCGGCGCCAAGTCGGTCGAGATGGCCTTCCGCGACATCAATGAAGCCGGCGGCGTGCGAGGCTGCGATCTCGCCACCGACACCCGTGACAGCCAGAGCCAGGGCAACATCGCGGTCGACGCCGCGACCCAGCTGGTGCAGGTCAAGAAGGTGCCGGTGATCATCGGCGGCATCATCTCCTCGGTGTCGATCCCGATCCTGACCTCGGTCACCGCGCCGGCCAAGATCGTCCAGGTATCGCCGGCTTCCTCGTCGCCGACGCTGACGGCGCTCGGACGCGACGGCAAGACCAACGGCATCTTCTTCCGCACCATCACCTCGGATGCGCTGCAGGGCGTCGCGGCCGCCAAATATGCCATCGACAAGGGCTTCAAGAAGCTCTCGGTCATCCACGTCAACAACGACTTCGGCGTCAACATGGTGGCGGAATTCTCGCGCGCCTATAAGGCGCTGGGCGGCACCATCGTCTCCGACACGCCCTACAATGAAAAGCAGTCGAGCTATGCGTCGGAAGTCACCGCGGCCATGGCCGGCGAGCCGGACGGGCTCTATCTCGTCAGCACGCCTGTCGATGGCGCCACCATCGCCCGCGCCTGGATTTCGCAGGGCGGCGTGCAGAAATTCCTGCTCAATGACGGCATGAACAGCCCGGACTTCATCGAATCCGTCGGCGCCGACTATCTGAAGGATGCCTATGGCACCTCTTCTGGCACCAGCCCGACCGCATCGACCGAGTATTTCACCAAGAACTACAAGGAATTTTCCGGCATCGAACCGACCAACCCGGCAGCCGACCGCTCCTATGATGCCGGCGCCATCGTCGGCCTGGCCATCGCCATTGCCGGCTCCGAGGATCCGGCCAAGATCAAGGACGCGATGTACAAGGCCGTCGACCCGGCCGGCACGCCGATCTTTGCCGGCAAGGACGAATTCGCCAAGGCGCTTGGCCTGATCAAGGATGGCAAGCCGATCCGCTACGAAGGTGTCATCGGTCCTGTCGCCTTCGACAAGTACGGCGACATCACCGGTCCGTTCCGGCTCTGGAAGATCGTCGACGGCAAGGTGACGACCGACGGCGAAATGACCACGGACGACGTTAACGCCCTCCAGGCGAAGCTTCAGTAAGCGGCTCTTGTCCGGCATCAATCCCCTTCATTGGGGTTGATGCCGGACAGTTACCTGCGCGCGCTCCAGCTAGTATAGCGGCTTGGCCATGTGCCGGGGCGTTGGCCACTCCGTCGTGATGCCGGGCTGCACCGGCCGCTCCAGATAGGTCGACAGCACCACATAGCTTCGCGTCGAGGTGACGCCCGGCGTTTCATAGAGACGTGACAGCAGGCCTTCGAGCGCCCTTGTGTCCTCGGTGCGGACCTTGATCAGCATGCAGGTGTCGCCGGCCACCGAATGGATCTCCTCGACTTCCGGGTGTTCTGAAATCGCCATCAGTTCCGGCGTCTTTCCCCAGCCCTTGGTGTCGATGTGCACGAAGGCAAGCAGTGGCTTCTTCACCGCCTTGGGATCGATGATCGCTGCGGTGTTGCGGATGGCGCCGCTGCGCCGAAGCCGCTTCACCCGTTCATGGGCTGCCGGCGGCGAAAGGCCGACCCGGTCGCCGAGATCGGCATAGCTGATCGTCGCGTCGTCGACCAGGACGCCTAATATCCTTCGGTCGGTCGCGTCGAGATCGCGGACGGTTGGCCTG
>NZ_NWQG01000253.1:0-14660 GCF_002529485.1 Mesorhizobium sanjuanii | reverse complement strand
CTTTCCCTATGAGGAAACCGACGACCAGCAGACGGCGATCGATTCCGTCATGGACGATCTGGGCGCCGGAAAGCCGATGGACCGGCTGATCTGCGGCGATGTCGGCTTCGGCAAGACGGAAGTTGCGCTTCGCGCCGCCTTCATCGCGGCGATGGAAGGGTTTCAGGTCGCGGTGGTGGTGCCGACGACGCTGTTGTCGCGCCAGCATTTCAAGACCTTTTCGCAACGCTTCTCCGGCCTGCCGATCCGCGTCGCCCAGGCTTCACGGCTGGTCGGCGCCAAGGATCTGGCCGAAACCAAGAAAGGCATCGCCGAAGGCACGGTCGACATCGTCGTCGGCACCCATGCGCTGCTCGGCAGCGCGATCTCGTTCAAGAATCTCGGCCTGCTGATCATCGACGAGGAGCAGCACTTTGGCGTCAAGCACAAGGAGCGGCTGAAGGATCTCAAGACCGATGTCCATGTGCTGACGCTGTCGGCAACGCCCATCCCGCGCACGCTGCAATTGGCGCTGACCGGCGTGCGCGAACTGTCGCTGATCGCCACGCCGCCGGTCGACCGCATGGCGGTGCGCACCTTCATCTCGCCTTTCGACCCGCTGGTCATCCGCGAGACGCTGCTGCGCGAGCGCTATCGTGGCGGACATTCCTTCTATGTCGTGCCGCGCATCAGCGATCTGGCGGAAATCCATGATTTCCTCAAAGAATCCGTGCCCGAGCTGAAGGTCGCCGTGGCCCATGGCCAGATGCCGCCCGGCGAGCTCGACGACATCATGAATGCCTTCTACGACGGCCAGTACGATGTGCTTTTGTCGACCACCATCGTCGAATCCGGCCTCGATATCCCGACCGCCAACACGCTGATCGTGCATCGCGCCGACATGTTTGGCCTGTCGCAGCTCTATCAGTTGCGCGGCCGTGTCGGCCGCTCGAAAGTGCGTGCCTACGCGCTGTTCACGTTGCCGGCCAATCGCAAGCTGACCGATACCGCCGAGCGCCGGCTGAAGGTGCTGCAGTCGCTCGACACACTTGGCGCCGGCTTCCAGCTTGCCAGCCATGATCTCGATATCAGAGGCGCCGGCAATCTTCTCGGTGAAGAGCAGTCCGGCCACATCAAGGAGGTCGGCTTCGAGCTCTACCAGCAGATGCTGGAGGAGGCGGTGGCCGAGGTGAAGGATTCCGGCGAGGTGCAGGATGGCGGCTGGTCGCCGCAGATCGCCGTCGGCACGGCGGTAATGATCCCGGAAAGCTATGTGCCGGACCTTCAACTCAGGCTGGCGCTCTACCGCCGCCTCGGCGATCTCGAAAATACCGAGGAGATCGATGCCTTCGGCGCCGAATTGATCGACCGTTTCGGCCCGCTGCCGGAGGAGGTGAAGCACCTCCTGAAGATCGTCTTCATCAAGGCTCTCTGCCGCAAGGCCAATGTCGAAAAGCTCGACGCCGGACCGAAGGGCGTCGTCATCCACTTCCGCAAACGCGAGTACCCCAACCCGGTCGGGCTGGTCAAATTCATCGGCGAGCAGGGTTCGCTGGCCAAGATCCGGCCGGATCACAGCGTCGTCTTTACCCGCGATTGGCCAACTGCCGAGAAGCGGCTTGCTGGCTCGGCGGTCGTCATGACCCAACTGGCACGGCTGGCGGAGAAGGCCGCGTAGCATATGCTCGCCGGGGTTTTCCGCATTCGCCAGGTGGTCAATTCCGGTCTAGAATAGGAAATCGGCTTCGTGTATGGAGCGCGATCCCCATATAGGGGCGGAACGGCGGGCGATGGCGTCCGCTTGAAACAGCGTTGGTGCAACGATGACGAAATGGTCGCCGAATTCTTGGAGAGCAAAGCCGATCCAGCAGGTTCCTGCCTATCCGGATCTCAATGCGCTGAAGAATACGGAAGCCCAGCTTGCCACCTTTCCGCCGCTGGTTTTCGCAGGTGAGGCGCGCAAGCTGAAGAAGCAGCTTGCGGCTGTCGCGGCCGGTGACGCTTTCCTCCTCCAGGGCGGTGACTGCGCCGAGAGTTTCGCCGAGCATGGCGCGGACAATATCCGCGACTTCTTCCGTGTCTTCCTGCAGATGTCCGTCGTGCTGACCTTCGCCGGCGCGCAGCCGGTGGTGAAGGTCGGCCGTGTCGCCGGCCAGTTCGCCAAGCCGCGCTCGTCCGACAGCGAGACCAAGGGCGGCGTGACGCTGCCGAGCTATCGCGGCGACATCATCAACGGCATCGAGTTCGACGCCAAGTCGCGCATTCCCGATCCCGCACGCCAGGAGATGGCCTACCGCCAGTCGGCGGCGACGCTCAACCTGTTGCGCGCCTTTGCGCAGGGCGGCTATGCCAGCCTGGAGAATGTGCACCAATGGATGCTCGGCTTCGTGTCCGACAGTCCGCAGGGCGAGAAATACGGTGCGCTCGCCAACCGCATCACCGAGACGATGGACTTCATGAAGGCCGTTGGCATCACCTCGGAGACCAATTACGCGCTGCGCGAGACCGATTTTTATACCAGCCATGAAGCGCTGCTGCTCGGTTACGAGGAAGCGCTGACCCGGGTCGATTCGACCTCGGGCGACTGGTACGCCACGTCGGGCCACATGATCTGGATCGGCGACCGCACGCGCCAGCCCGACCATGCCCATGTCGAATATTGCCGCGGCATCAAGAACCCGCTCGGCCTGAAATGCGGTCCGTCGCTGACCCCGGACGGTCTTTTGCAGCTCATCGACTTGCTCAATCCGGAGAACGAGCCGGGACGGCTGACCCTGATCGCGCGTTTCGGCTCTGACAAGGTCGCCGAGCATCTGCCGAAACTGGTGCGGGCGGTGAAGAAGGAAGGCCGCAGCGTGGTGTGGTCGTCCGACCCGATGCATGGCAACACGATCGAGGCTGCAGGCTACAAGACGCGGCCGTTCGACCGCATCCTGAAGGAAGTGCAAACCTTCTTCGAGGTGCATCGCGCCGAAGGCACGCATCCGGGCGGCATTCACGTCGAGATGACCGGCAAGAACGTTACCGAATGCACCGGTGGCGCCCGCGCCATCACGGCCGAAGAGCTGCAGGATCGCTATCACACCCATTGCGACCCGCGCCTCAACGCCGACCAGGCGATCGAACTGGCCTTCCTTGTGTCGGACCTGCTCAAGAAGAGCCATCCGGTGCAGCACAAGCAGGCCGTCAACGGCTAGTTTCGGTCACCATCGAAAATCAGGATCAAAAGGCGCTGGAGAAATCCGGCGCTTTTTGCTTGGGAATGGCTTCCCGGCGTAGCCTGCTGAATGTCGTATTTGCTCCAGCGCAGCCGCTGCAAAACTGGAATCCTGCCATAGACGAGGATTTCGAATGGAGACCACAATGGATGACAATCATAGCGGCTCGTGCCTGTGCGGCGCCGTCCGCTTCAAGACGCGCGGGCCTTTGCGCGGGGTGATTTATTGTCACTGTTCGCAATGCCGCAAGCAGAGCGGGCACTACTACGCTGCAACCAATGTCCCCGACGAAAACATCGAGATCGCCGGCGCCGAGAGCGTCGCCTGGTATGAAGCGTCGTCGTTTGCCAGGCGCGGCTTTTGCAAGACATGCGGCTCGGTGCTGTTCTGGAAGCCGCGGGAGGACGCCTATGTCTCGGTTCTGGCCGGGGCATTCGACAGGCCGACTGGGCTTCAAGGCGAATGTCATATCTTCGTCGGCGACAAGGGCGACTACTACGCTATCGACGACGGGCTGCCGCAATTCGAGAAGTCGACACCGTCGCTCAGGGTCGCGGATGAATGAATTTTGGAGAGGCCGCCTTATTCCATTGATCGGGCCATTGCGATATCCCCTGCCGGTGATTCGAAAAGGGATTGGGCATGCAGCGGCTGATCGATGCTTTCTTCAATTCGGTACGGGCGTTCCGCAAACTGGCCGTCAGCGAAAAGGCTTTTCAGCAGGAGCTGATGCTGCTGGTGCTTGCCCTGCCGCTTGGCTGGTTCGTTTCGGTTTCGTGGCGCGGCTATGCCTTGCTGGTCGGCGCGGTGCTGCTTTTGATCATGGTCGAGGTGCTGAACACCGGTATCGAGGCTGCGTGCGACGCCTTCAGCCGGGAGTTCAATGTCGATATCCAGCTCGCCAAGGATTGCGGCTCGCTGGCGGTGCTGATCTCGGTGGTGATCGTCGCCGGCGTCTGGGGCATCGCCATCATCGAGCGGATCACGGGGCTACCGATCTGACGCTCTAGCATCCTTGTCGCGTTCCTTGCCGGCGAAGTGACGAGCGACGAACCAGGCAAGGCCGGCCACGGCAAGGCCGATCGCCAGAGCGATCAGCAACCGCTCGTGACGGGCAAGCGTCTGGCCGACGATGCGTTCGGCGCCTAGCCCGAAGACATAGCCGACGGTGCCGAACAATGCCGCCCAGACCAGCGAGGAGATGGCGTTGAGGATGACGAAGCGCGCCACCGGTATGCTGGCGAAGCCGGCGGCGATGCCGCCGACCAGACGCATGCCATAGATGTAGCGGTTGGACAGCACGAAGATGTTGGGATGGCTCGAGACGAGGCGGTAGGCATGGCTGAAGCCGGGCCGGCCTTTCAACTTGATCACGAACGGGTGGTCGGCGAAGCTTCTTCCGAGGATGAAGAAGAAGGTGTCGCCGACAAAGGCGCCCGTGGCTGCCGCCAGAAAGGCCTGCCAGAGACCGAAGACGTGCTGATGCGCGAAGAATCCGCCGAGGATGGCAGCGCTTTCGCCTTCGGCGACACAGCCTAGAAAGACGGCGATCAACCCATACTGTTCGATGAAATGATGGATGATCTCCGTCATGAAGACGTACGCTGCTTCGACAGGATGTCGTCGATGCGCTTGACCTGTTCGGCCAGCTTGGCGATCTCGTCGCGCATGCCGATGATCTGGCCGTGGCGCAGTTCGTCGAGCTTTTCATGCAGCGCCATGATCTCGATCTCGGCCTTGAGGTTGACCTCATAGTCGTGGGTCGCGTCGATACGGTCGCGCTCGGTCTGGCGGTTCTGCGCCATCATGATCACCGGCGCCTGCAGGGCAGCGACCATGGAAAGCACGAGATTGAGGAAGATGAAGGGGTAGGGATCAAAGGCATCACGCGTCAAAAGCCAGACATTGCCTGCCGTCCACAGGATCAGGAAGGCAATGAACGCCAGAATGAAGGACCACGAGCCGCCGATCCGGGCGATAGTGTCGGCCAGACGATCGCCAAACGTCTGGTGAATGGCGACGGCCTTGTTGGTGTCCCTCGAAATCGTGGTGCGCTCGAGCGCCGATTGCAGAACCCGGTTTTCGAGCGCGCTCAGACCATCCGGCTTTCGCTTCAGCCAGCGGTTTGCCAGGTCGTCGATCGTCTTGTTCATCGTCGCCTCCTTCGTCAGCGATAGAGGTAGAGGCTGCCGGTTCATCCGGGAAGTGGTAGATTGACGCGACGGGGTGAGGAAACAACGATGAATTTTCAGAAAATTCGCGCCCGCGCGGCAGAACGCAAAGGTGGCGAGGCCTCATTGGCATCGTTGCTCGGACCCGTGCCTGACAACGCCGCCGTGGCTGACACTACCGACGACCGGATCCTGTCGACCATGGCCGGGCGGGTCTTTGCCGCCGGTTTCGTCTGGCGGGTCATCGAGCAGAAATGGCCGGGTTTCGAAGAAGCCTTTCTCCACTTCGAGCCGAAGCGGCTATTGTTCCAGCCCGATGATTTCTGGCACGACCTGGCCTCCGACCAGCGCATCGTGCGCAATCCGCAGAAGATCAAATCCGTCCGAGACAACGCTGCCTTCGTCGAGCGGGTGTCGAAGGAGCATGGCGGTTTCGGCAAATTCCTCGCCGATTGGCCGGCGGACGACCAGGTCGGGCTGATGGCCTATCTCGGCAAACATGGCAGCCGGCTCGGAGGCAACACCGGCCAGTATTTTCTGCGCTGGCTGGAATGGGACGCCTTCATCATCTCCGCCGACATGGCCGCCGCATTGCGCGACGCCGGCCTCGACATCGCCGAAAGCCCGACCTCGAAGCGGGATCTCGACAAGATCCAGGCTCAGATCAACGCCTGGGCGGCGCAAACGCGGCTACCGCGCCGGCATATTTCGCGCATCCTGGCGATGTCGATTGGCGAAAACCATTCGCCGGAGTCGCTGCGCGAATATATGGGCGAATAGACCGAGCATTGGTCCAAGCGAACGCCATTGCCCGGCGAATTTTGCCGCGCTAAGTCAGCAGGCATGACCAAGACCACCGCTCCCGATATCCTGCGCATCGCCATCGCCCAGCTCAACCCGACGGTTGGCGATATATCAGGCAATCTCGCCAAGGCGCGCGAGGCGAGGGCGGACGCCGCCCGCCAGGGCGCCGACCTCGTGCTGTTCACCGAACTCTTCCTCGCCGGCTATCCGCCTGAGGATCTGGTGCTGAAGCCGGCCTTCCTGAAGGCATGCGAACGGGCGGCGCAGGACTTCGCCAGCGACACCGCCGATGGCGGTCCCGGCGTCATCATCGGCACGCCGCTGAAGCGCAAGAGCGGCACGCACAATTCGATCATTTTTGCCGATGGCGGCAAGATCCTTGCCGAGCGCTACAAGCTCGATCTGCCGAACTACGGCGAGTTCGACGAAAAGCGCGTCTTCCAGGCCGGACCTGAGCTCCAGGGGCCGGTCAATTTCCGCGGCGTGCGCCTGGGAATCCCGATCTGCGAAGACATCTGGGGCGATGTCGCCGTCTGCGAGACACTGGCCGAAAGCGGCGCGGAAATCCTGCTGGTGCCGAACGGCTCGCCCTACTATCGCGCCAAGATCGACGTTCGCCATCAGGTCGTCATCCGCCAGGTCATCGAGTGCGGCCTGCCGATGATCTATGCCAACCAGCTTGGCGGCCAGGACGAGCTGATCTTCGACGGCGCCTCGTTTGCCATAGGTGCCGACAAGACGCTGGCCTTCCAGATGAGCCAGTTCGAGGAGGCGGTCGACGTCACCACCTGGAAGAGGACGCCCGATGGCTGGGTGTGCTCCGAAGGGCCGATGTCGAAGATTCCCGAACGGGAAGAGGCGGACTATCGCGCCTGCATGCTGGGCCTGCGCGATTACGTCAACAAGAACGGCTTCAAGAACGTCGTGCTTGGCCTTTCCGGCGGCATCGATTCGGCGATCTGCGCGGCCCTTGCCGTCGATGCGCTGGGCGAGGAACGGCTGCGCGCCGTGATGATGCCCTACCGCTATACTTCGAAGGATTCGCTGAAGGACGCCGAGGATTGCGCCCGCGCGCTTGGCTGCCGTTATGACATCGTGCCGATCTTCGAGCCGGTCGAGGGATTTTTGCACACGCTGACGCAGCTTTTCGAGGGCACCAAGGAAGGCATCACCGAGGAAAACCTGCAAAGCCGCGCGCGCGGCACCATCCTGATGGCGATCTCCAACAAGTTCGGCTCGATGGTCGTCACCACCGGCAACAAGAGCGAGATGTCGGTTGGCTACGCCACGCTCTATGGCGACATGAATGGCGGCTTCAATCCGATCAAGGACCTCTACAAGATGCAGGTCTATGCGCTGTCGCGCTGGCGCAACTCGCATGTGCCGCCGGGCGCGCTCGGCCCCTCCGGCGAGGTGATCCCGAAGAACATCATCGACAAGGCGCCGTCGGCGGAACTGCGCGAAAACCAGACCGACCAGGATTCGCTGCCGCCTTATCCGGTGCTGGACGACATATTGGAGTGCCTGGTCGAGAACGAGATGGGCGTTGACGACATCGTCGCGCGCGGCCATGACCAGGCGACGGTGACGCGCATCGAGCACCTGCTCTACATCGCCGAATACAAGCGCCGGCAGGCAGCACCCGGCGTGAAGATCACCAGGAAGAATTTCGGCCGCGACCGCCGCTATCCCATCACCAACCGGTTCAGGGATCGGAGCTAGGCTGGCCGTGCCTGGATGCGAGATCAGCTTCGATGTGTCGCGGATCGATTTCCGGGCGACCTCCGACCTGTTGATGACGAGCTACTGGGGCACCGGGCGCAGCGACGAAATGCACCGCCGCGCCTTTGCCAACTCGCTCTGCGCCGGCGCTTACATCGGCGGCAAACAGGTCGGCTTCGGCCGCGCGATCACCGACCGCACGGTGTTTGCCTATCTTGCCGACATCATTGTCTGGCCCGGGCATCGCGGGCGAGGGATCGGCACGCGGCTTGTCCAGGCGCTTATCGATCATCCAGACTGCAAGACGGTCACACATTGGAGCCTGGCGACCAACGACGCCCACGCGGTCTATGAAAAGCTCGGCTTCAAGCCGTCCACCGATGGCCGTTATATGCGGCTCGACCGCATCCCGGCAGGCTGAGCAAGCGGCACAACCCGCGATTGTTGCAAAATCGTCTCACTGCCTAGACCAGATGCGGTTTGGATCGCCTGCTATCTTGGCGAAGCGTTGAGGCATCTCTATAAGAGCGTCTCCGCGATTCCCCTTTAGGAGGAACCGAATGCCACGATTTGACATCGTTATGCGAGGCCGCGAAGCCTAGGTCTTGGTCAGTGCGCCGCGAGGGTTCCCCTTCGCGGCAAAGGCTGAACCGAGGACAGGCATTTGCCGCTGCCGTTCGCCACCTCCGGGCGAACCCCCAAATATGCAGAACCTCCGCATTCCTGGGCGCCAACTGGCCCTAACGCGGTTTTTTCAATTTTCGACCTTACCGGGACCGGGCTCGTTTGAGCCCGGATGACATCATGGCTCGTTTTCAAATCGATTTGCGCGCGAGCGCCTTTCGCAGCGTTCTTGGTTTTACGTTCGGCCATTGGCGGCGTCAGCCCTGGCGGCTTTCGCTCATCATGGGCACTTTCCTGCTGTCGACCTCGGCCGACGTGCTGACGCCGCTCTATTCCGGCCGACTGGTCGACGCCGTCGCCAGCAGTGCTGCGGCCGATGACATCGCGTGGAACGCAGCGGTGGCGGCGTTTTCCATGCTGGTGGCGTTGGCGCTCGCGGGCGTCGTTCTGCGCAACATCGCCTTCATGGGCATCACGGACCTGACGCTGAAGATGATGGCCGACATTGCCGCCGACGCCTTCCACCGCGTTCAACGGTTTTCCACCGACTGGCATGCCAACAGCTTCGCCGGCTCGACCGTGCGCAAGATAACGCGCGGCATGTGGGCGCTCGACCTGCTCAACGACACGATCCTGATCGCGTTGCTGCCGTCGCTCGTCATGCTGATCGGCTCGACGCTGCTGCTCGGCTGGTTCTGGCCGATGATGGGCGTGGTGGTCGCCGCCGGCTCGGTGCTGTTCATCGCGGTGACCGCAATGCTGTCGCTCGGCTATGTCGCGCCTGCGGCAAGGCTTGCCAATGCCTGGGATACGCGCCTTGGCGGCTCGCTGGCCGACGCGGTGAGCTGCAATGCCGTAGTCAAGGGTTTCGGCGCCGAGACGCGCGAGGAAACGCGCCTTGCCAAAGTGGTCGCCAAATGGCGTGCCCGCACGCGGCGCACCTGGGTGCGCGGCACCCTCAACGGCACCACGCAAGGGACGATGCTTTTGCTGCTGAGGACGGCGGTGATCGGATTTTCGCTGCTGCTGTGGTCGTGGGGGCAGGCGAGTGCCGGCGATGTCGCTTTCGTGCTGACCTCGTTCTTCGTGCTGCAAGGCTATCTCCGGGATATCGGCACGCATATCCGCAATTTGCAGCGCTCGATCAATGACATGGAGGAACTGGTCGACTTCCAGTCCGAACCGCTCGGCATCGAGGACTGGCCCGGCGCCAAGCCGATCCGCATCACCGACGGCCGCATCGCCTTCGACAACGTCACCTTCCACTATGGCAGCCATCGGCTGCCGCTCTACCGCGACTTCTCGGTGGATATCGCGCCGGGTGAACGCGTTGGGCTGGTCGGCCATTCTGGCTCGGGCAAGACGACCTTCGTCAAGCTGATCCAGCGCCTTTACGACGTGAACGCGGGGCGGATCCTGATCGACGGCCAGAATATTGCCGAGGTGGCGCAGGCGTCGCTGCGCGGGCAGATCGCCATCGTCCAGCAGGAGCCGATCCTGTTTCACCGGTCGCTGGCCGAAAACATCGCCTATGCCCGGCCGAGCGCCAGCCAGGCGGAGATCGAGCATGCGGCGCGGCTGGCCAGTGCGCACGACTTCATCGCCGACCTGCCGAAGGGCTATGGCACGCTGGTCGGCGAACGCGGCGTGAAGCTGTCCGGCGGCGAGCGCCAGCGGGTGGCGATCGCGCGCGCTTTCCTCGCCGATGCCAGGATCCTCATCCTGGATGAGGCGACGTCCAGCCTCGATTCGGAATCGGAGGTGCTGATCCAGCAGGCGATGGAGCGGCTGATGGTCGGCCGCACCACGCTGGTCATCGCGCACCGGCTGTCGACGGTACGGGCGCTCGACAGGCTCTTGGTATTCGATCGCGGCCGCATCGCCGAGGAAGGATCGCATGGCGAACTGATCCGGCTGAAGGATGGCATCTACCGCCGGCTTTTCGAGCGCCAGGCGCTGGAACTGACCAAGGGAATGGTGATTTGACTGCTACAGCGCCGCGTGGATCAAGTGTTGGAGCTACTTGTGCCCAGGTGGACTCAGGTCGCTCTCATGGACCACGCGGCGCTGCAGGCTTTTCATTTCCGCCGTCATATTCTATGTCTGCGGCAGCGCGCGGGGGCGTGTCTTGTCAACACCGAAAGCATCCGGTACGCCCCGCTCATGACAGTTACCGTCCGTTTTGCCCCGTCGCCCACCGGCCGCATCCATATCGGCAATGCGCGCACCGCCCTGTTCAACTGGCTGTTTGCGTTGAACAACAAGGGCCGCTTCATCCAGCGCTTCGACGACACCGACGTCGCGCGCTCGACGCAGGAATTTTCCGACGCCATCCTCTATGATCTGCATTGGCTGGGCATTTTTCCGGATGCCACGGAATACCAGTCGCGGCGTTTCGAGATCTATGACGCCGCGGTGGAAAGGTTGAAGGCGGCGCGCCTTGTCTATGCTTGCTATGAAACGCCGGAAGAGCTCGATCTCAGGCGCAAGGTGCGCCGCACGCGAGGCCTGCCGCCGGTCTATGGCCGCGAGGCGCTGACGCTGACGCGCGATCAGGTCGCCGAGTACCAGTCGGACGGCCGCCGGCCGCACTGGCGCTTCCTCCTGCCGAATTTCACCAGCGATCCCTTGCAGCCGGAGCGTACCGAAATCCACTGGAACGATCTGGTGCGCGGCGAGGAAACCGTCGACCTGGCCTCGGTCTCGGATCCGGTCGTGCGGCGCGAGGACGGCACTTATCTCTACACGCTGCCTTCGGTGGTCGACGATATCGAGATGGGCATCAGCCATGTCATCCGCGGCGATGATCATGTCACCAATACCGGCGTGCAGATTGCGCTCTTCCAGGCGCTCGGCGCCGAGCCGCCGGTGTTCGGCCACCACAATCTCTTGACCACCAGTACGGGCGAGGGGCTGTCGAAGCGAACCGGCGCACTGTCCATCGAAAGACTGCGCGAGACCGGCATCGAACCGATGGCGGTCGCCTCGCTGGCCGTACTCGTCGGCACTTCGGAAAATGTCGTGGCGGTGCCCGATATGAACGGGCTTGCCGAGCGCTTTGATCCAGCCGCAACGTCGAAATCCGCCGCCAAATTCGATCCGGACGAGCTTTTCGTGCTCAACCGCACACTGCTGCACAACATGCCGTTTTCCGAGGCGCGCGACCGGCTGATCGTACTTGGCATATCAGGCGAACAGGCCGAGCCATTCTGGCTCGCCGTGCGTGGCAATGTCGACAGGCTGGCCGATGCGGCAATCTGGTGGCGCACGCTTCGCGAAGGCCCGCAGGAGCCGCCTGAGTTTTCCGACGAAGACCGCGATTTTCTCCATCAGGCGTTCGACCTTCTGCCGGAAGATCCGTGGAACGGCTCGGTCTGGAAGAACTGGACGGGCAAGATCAGGGAAGCCACGGGGCGCAAGGGCAAGGCGTTGTTCATGCCGCTCAGGCTGGCACTTACCGGACAGAATTCGGGGCCGGAACTTGCAGATCTATTGCCGCTTTTGGGTCGGGAAGGAACGCTGGCCCGACGACCCTGATCTTGCGCTGCTCCGGCGGCGGCAAGGTCGACGCCACGGGCTTGACGGCCAGGCGCTTGATGGCTTCACGGTCGAGCCCGCCTTCGGCGTTGGCCAAGGTCTCGGGATCGGCGCCCGGATCGGGCTTGGCGACAGGCACTGGAATGAACGGTTCGGCTTGCGTATCGGCCTGCGACTGTTCAGGACTTGGCGGCTTGCCGGCAATGACTTCGAAATTCTGTGCCGCGTTGCAGCCGCAGGCCGGCGGGCGTGAGGACTGTTTGTAGAGATAGGCGGTCGGCAGTTCGCGGTAGGGCCTGCCGGTGGCCGACGACGTCATGTCAGCCGAATCGCCATCCTGGCCGCGCGTGTAGAACACTTGCATCTCGGTGCCGGGACAGCTCGAATCGCAGTTCTTCTGGTCGCGCTCGAAATCGCCCATCGAGGCGGCATTCGACATCGGGAAGAAGTAGCCATCGCAGGTGCGCACGCAAACCGTGCGGAATTCGCCGCCAAGGCGTGGCAGGTCCATCCGGTCGGGCTGGTTGATCATGGCGCGGATGCCGCGTTGTTCGCCGGGATGGCTCTCCGGCGCTTCGGGTTGTCTTTTGTCGCCGTCCAGGAGCCGATCAAGCAGATTGCCGTCGCCGTCTTCTCGGTTTGCTTCCCGCAGCGGCGCGCGCTTCGGAGCGACAATGCTGTCGCGGCAGCCATTGGCATCGAGCGCGGCCAATATGCGGGCGCGATCGCGCCGCGAGCCGCCGCCGGCGAGTTGCGCCCGCTTGGTCTCCAAGGCGTCGAGATTGGCGTTCATGCGGTCGAGCGTGGCGTCGCGCGCGGCGCAGGCGTTTTCATTGCGGCTAAACAGCGAGAAGCCGCAGCCGGACTGGTTGCTGGCCTTTGCGATCTGCTGGCGTTGCCGGACGATCGCGTCGTCATATTTCCTGAGCAGAGCCGGCTTGCCGCCGCCACGCGAGGCGGACGCCAGATCGGCTTCCAACTGCCGGCAAACACGGGAGGCGGCCTGCGACTGGGTGACGGCAAGACTGGACAACGCCAAGGCGGCAAGCAGCGCCGCCGCACGCGTCAGCTTCCACCCTGCGCCCATCATTTGCCCAGAACTCCGTTTCCCGCCGCCAAAGCTACCGCGATTGCAGTTAACTGTTTGTTTAGCTTACCGCCGAAGACGGGCTCAGCCCAGATTTACTATCGCCTGAGCCTTGTGGGCCGCTTCGACCACGGCGAGCGCGGTCATGTTGACCACGCCGCGCGACGTCACCGACGGCGTCAATATGTGCGCTGGCCTGTCGGTGCCGAGCAGGATCGGCCCGACATGCAGAGCATCCATCATGGTGCGCAGCGCGGTTAGCGTGATGTTGGCGGAGTCCAGATTGGGGAATACCAAGAGGTTGGCTTCGCCTTTCAGCCGCGAATGTGGATAGACGCGCTGGCGCAGAGGCTCGGACAAGGCAGTATCGGCATGCATCTCGCCGTCGCATTGCAGGTCCGGCGCAATGCGCGCCAGGATCGCCGCAGCCTGCCGCATCTTCAGAGCGCTGGGTGAATCGCGCGAGCCGAAATCCGAATGCGAGAGCAAGGCGGCCTTCGGTTCGATACCGAAGCGCTGGATTTCTTCCGCCGCCAGCACCGTCATCTCGGCGATCTCCTCGGCCGTCGGGTCGACGGAGACGTGGGTGTCGGTGAGGAAAATGATACCGCGCTGCGAGATCAACATCGAAAGCGTCGACAAATCGTGGTCCTTGATGCCGGCGCGTGGGCCGATGATCAGGGTGACGTTGCGCAGATGCCGCTCGAAACGGCCTTCGAGGCCGCAGACCATGGCGTCGGCATCGCCGCGCTTCAGGGCGAGGGCGGCGATGACCGTGTTGTCGGTACGCACCATGGTGCGCGCGGCCTCTGTCGTCACGCCGCGGCGGCCGGCAAGTTCGATCAGCAGATCGACATAGTGGCGGTAGCGGGGATCGTCCTCAGGGTTGATCAGGCCGAAATCGACGCCCGGCTTGATGCGCAGCCCGTAGCGTTTCAGCCGGACTTCGATGACATGCGGGCGCCCGATCAGGATCGGTTCGGCGATGCCTTCCTCCAGCACGACTTGCGCGGCGCGCAGCACGCGCTCGTCCTCGCCGTCGGCATAGATGACGCGTTTGGCGTTCGACGTCTTGGCCATCGAGAACACCGGCTTCATGACCAGGCCTGAGCGGAAGACGAAGCGGTTCAGCTGGTCGATATAGGCGGCGAGGTCGGTGATCGGCCGTGTGGCGACGCCGGTGTCGCAGGCAGCCTTGGCCACCGCCGGCGCGATGCGCAGGATCAGCCTGGGGTCGAAGGGCGAGGGGATCAGGAAATCCGGCCCGAAGATCGGCGTCTCGCCGGAATAGGCGCGGGCGGCGACATCGGACGGCTCTTCGCGGGCCAGCGCCGCAATCGCGCGCACCGCAGCCATCTTCATCTCTTCGTTGATGGCGCTGGCGCCGCAGTCCAGCGCGCCACGGAAAATGTAAGGAAAACAGAGTACGTTATTGACTTGATTGGGAAAATCGGAACGGCCGGTGCAGATCATCGCGTCAGGTCGTGCCGCCCGCGCCGCTTCCGGCATGATCTCGGG
>NZ_NWQG01000252.1:0-13319 GCF_002529485.1 Mesorhizobium sanjuanii | reverse complement strand
ACGAACCACGCCGCGATCCCGCCCGCCGCCAGCGCGAAGATCGCCGTGGCAAGCCCGATCAGCATGTATTCCAGCGAAAAGGCCGCGATCAGCGTCTTCCTGGTGGCGCCCAGCGTCTTCAGCACCACCGCGTCATGGATGCGGGCCCGGTTGCCGGCGGCGAGCGCGCCGGCCAGCACCAGCACCGAAGCAATCAGCGCCACGCCGGCCGCGGCCCGGATCGCCGTGCCAAGCTGCGCGACCAGTCGGTTGACGATGTCGAGCGCGTCCTTGACCCTGACCGTCGTCACCGCCGGAAAGGCACGGGTTACGGCGTTGAGCAGGCGGGCATCGTCGGCCGCCGACGCGTTCTTCTCGGTCAGCGTCGCCAGCCAGCCATGCGGCGCGCCGGCAAATGTGTTGGGAGAGAACACCATGACGAAATTGATGCCCATCGTCTCCCACTCGACCTGGCGGAAATTGGCGATCCTGGCCGTCACATTGCGGCCGAGCACATTGACGGTAACGGTGTCGCCGAGCTTCAGCCCGATCTCCTTGCCTTCCTCGGCGGAGAACGACACCAGCGGCTCGCCGGCATAATTGTCCGGCCACCATGTCCCCTCGGTCAGCGTCGCATTGGCGGGCAGCCTGGCGTCGTAGGTCAGCCCGCGATCGCCGCGCAGCACCCAGGCGCCTTCCGCCGGCACCTTGACCTTGCCGACGTCGACGCCGTTCAGCGCCATCACCCGGCCGCGCAGCATCGGCACCTTGACCAGCGTTCCCGCCGGAGCCTCCTTGCCGACCAGCGCGGAAAAGGCATCGACGTCGCTGCTCTGGATGTCGACGAAGAAGAAGTTCGGCGCCCGTTCCGGCAGGCTGCCGGAGATCTGCCGCCGCAGATTGCCGTCGATCAGCGCCAGCGTCACCAAAAGCGTCAGCCCGAGCCCGAGCGACAACACCACCGACGGCGTCAGCGCGCCTGGCCGGTGGATGTTGCCGATGGCGAGCCTGAGCGCCGTCGAGCGGACGCGCGGGCTCTTCCTGGCGGCCGACTGCACCAGCATGCCGACGACGCGCAGCACCAGGAAGGCAAAGACGGTGGCGCCGACGAAGATCGAGGCGATGCGGCGGTCGCCGGAAAACAGAATGGCCAGCGCCGCCAGAGCGAGCGCGATGCCGAGCGCGGCGGCGACATAGATCAGGCGCGGAAAACCGCGGCCTTCGAAGCCCATTTCGCGAAACAGCGCTGTCGCCGGCACGTCACGCGCGCGGCCGAGTGGAAGAAGCGCGAAGGCCAGCGTCACCAGCAACCCGAACAGCGCCGCCATGCCGAGCGCGCCGGGATAGAAGCCGCCTTCCGCCGGCACCGGAATGACGGATTGCAGCGCGGCGCTCGCCGCGAACGGCATCAGCGCCCCGAGCACCAGGCCAAGCGCGATGCCGAGGCCGGCGATCATCAGGATCTGCACGAGGTAGACGGCAAAGACGAACCCGCCCGAAGCCCCCAGGCTCTTGAAGGTGGCGATGACGCCACGCTTGCCGTCGAGATAGGCGCGCACCGCATTGGCGACGCCAACGCCGCCGACCACCAGCGCCGTCAGCCCGACCAGGGTCAGGAACTGCGAGAAGCGCTCGATGTTGGAGGACAGCGCGGGTGCGGCATTGCTGCGCGTGCGAATCGACCAGCCGGCCTCGGGAAATTCCTTGGCGGCCTGGTCCTGGATGGCCTTGATATCAGCCTCGCTGGCGCCGCTGGGCAGCCGGATCTTGTAGGCGTTTTCGACGAGGCTGCCCGGCTGGATCAGGCCGGACGCGGCAAGCCCGTCGGTCGAGACCATCAGCCGCGGCGCAAAGCCGAAGCCGTCGGACACAGCGTCCGGCTCGTTGACCAGCCTGGCGCGCAGTTCGAAGGTGGCGCTGCCAAGCTTCAGCCGGTCGCCGATGGCCAGATGCAGCCGCTCGAACAGCAGATCGGGTGCTGCGGCGCCGAAAACGCCGGACCGTTCGCCGAACAGATCCTGCCTGGACAATGCCGGCTCGGTTTCCAGAGCACCGTAGAGCGGATAGGCCTCGTCGACCGCCTTTGCCTCGACCAGCGCCTGGTCGGATCCGTCCTCGAGCCGCGCCATCGAGCGCATATTGGCGCTGTGCGAGACCGTGCCCAGCCCATCGAGAAAAGCCTGCTCGGCTTGCGTCGCGGCGCGCTGGTTGACCTGGAAACGAAGATCGCCGCCAAGCAGCGTCTGGCCCTGGTTGGCGACGCCGGCGGTGATGGCGCGCGCCACCGAATTGACGCCGCCGATCGCCGCGACGCCAAGCGCGATGCAGGCGAGGAAGATCAGGAAGCCGGACAGCCCGCCGCGCATCTCGCGCAGCGAAAACCGGAAAGCGAGTTTCAGCGTGCGCGACAGCGGCATCACGCCGGCACCTTGCCGGCGGTTGGGGGCAGCACAGCTGCGTCTTCGATCCGGCCCGAGCGCATCGACACCTGGCGCGAGCAGCGCGCGGCCAACGCCGGGTCATGCGTGACCAGCACCAGCGTCATGCCGCGCTCGGCCGCCTTGGCGAACAAAAGGTCGGCGACCTGCCGCCCCGTCGACTGGTCGAGATTGCCGGTCGGCTCGTCGGCGATCAGGATACGTGGCGACGGCGCCAGCGCCCGGGCGATCGCCACGCGCTGCTGCTCGCCGCCCGATAATTCACCGGGATAATGGGTGACGCGGTCGCTCAGGCCGACAGCCGCCAGCTCGCGCGCCGCCACGCCAAATGGATCGGCATGGCCGGCCAACTCAAGCGGCACCGCGACATTTTCGAGCGCCGTCATGTTCGGGATGAGATGGAAGGACTGGAAGACGATCCCGATGTTTCGCCCCCGAAACGATGCGATCTGGTCCTCGCTCTTGCCATTGAGAAGTTCCCCGGCGATTCGTACCGTACCCGAATCGACCCTTTCCAGGCCTGCAAGCACCATCAGCAGCGTCGACTTTCCCGAACCCGATGGCCCGACGATGCCGGTCGCCTCGCCGCTTGCCACATCGAGGCTGACGGCTTTCAGCACATTGACGGAGGATGCGCCTTCACCAAGCGTCAGCGATACGTCTTTCAGCGCGATGACGGCTTCTGTCACAATTAAATCGTCCTATATGGGAGAATGGAGGCTAGAGCATCGCCTTCGTCGAAAGACCGTTCCTCGTCATATGGGGCCTGCCGCATGGCTTTCAAACACTCCCTTGCCGCAGCCTTCATGCTTTTCCTTGCGCTTTGCGGCGCCATTTCGTCGGCGCGCGCCGAGCCTTTGCAGATCGTCGGCTTCGGCGACAGCCTGATGGCGGGTTTCAGCCTCGGCCCGGGCGAGGGCTTTACCGACAAATTGCAGGCGGCACTTCGCGCCAAAGGCCATGATGTGACTGTCGCCAATGCCGGCGTTTCCGGCGATACGTCGAGCGGCGGCCTGTCGCGGCTCGACTGGTCGGTGCCGGAAGGGACCAAGCTCGTCATCCTCGAACTCGGCGCCAACGACATGCTGCGTGGCATCTCTACCGCCATCACGCAGAAGAATTTGGATGACATGCTCGCCAAGCTCAAGCAGCGCAAGATCGCCGTGCTACTGGCCGGCATGCGCGCCGCGCCCAATCTCGGCGCCGACTACCAGAACAGCTTCGATGCGATCTTCCCGAAACTGGCCGAAAAATACGGCGTTCCCCTCTATCCGTTCTTTCTCGACGGCGTCGCCGGCGAGACCGCATTCCAGCTCGACGATGGTCTGCACCCGAACGCCAGGGGCGTCGACCGCATGGTCGAGCGCATCCTGCCGACAGTGGAAAAGGCCATCGCCACGGCTCAGGGCGCTTCTTGAAGGCGATATTTCGATGACGTCATCGCATTCCGTTAGGGAAACTTTCAGGCAAGCCTGCGACCAACAAACCACTTGCCCTGCGTGAATATCGATGATTCGGTAGGGATAACAGTTCGATTCGAGGAAGGGAGGCTCTTCATGCCGCGTCTTTTCACCGCCCTCGAAATACCGCGTGATGCCGCCCTTTCCCTGTCCCTGCTCAGGGGCGGCTTGCCCGGGGCCCGCTGGATCGACGTTGAAAATTACCATCTGACGCTGCGCTTCATCGGCGATGTCGAAGGCCATGTCGCCGACGAGATCGCCAACGCGCTCGACCGTGTCCACCGCCCCTCTTTCGCCCTGACGCTGTCCGGCGTCGGCGCCTTCGGCCAGAAGAAACCGCATGCGGTGTGGGCTGGCGTTTTCCCCTCGTCCGAGCTCGCGGCATTGCAGGGCGAGATCGACCGCATCTTCCAGCGGCTCGGCATCCCGGCCGACCCGCGCAAGTTCATGCCGCATGTGACGCTGGCGCGCCTGCGCAATTCGAGCCCGCTCGAGGTCGCCCAATATTTGTCGGCGCGCGGCAATTTTTCGACGCTGCCCTTCCGTGTCGGCCGCTTCGTCCTGATGTCGTCGCGCGATTCGGTCGGCGGTGGACCCTACATCGTCGAGGAGGCCTGGCCGCTATCGGGCGCCGATGCACGCGCCGCGAGCCGTCTCGCCAGCGTCTCCGACGCCTCGCGGATCATGCGATAGACCAAAACGAAAGCCTCCTGGCCCTCGTAATACGGGTCAGGCACGTCGCGCGCCTTGCCATCCGCGAATTCCAGGAAAAGATGCACCCGGTTGCGCATGGCGGCAGGCGCCAGCGCCCGGAGATCTCTGACGTTCGACCGATCCATGCCCAGAATGAGGTCGAAGCAGTGGAAGTCCTCCACTGTCACCTTGCGCGCCGTCTGCCCGGAAATGTCGATGCCATGGCGCGCCGCAATCGCGACCGAGCGTGGGTCGGGGGCGGAACCGACCTCCCAGCCGCTGGTCGCCGCCGAATCGAGCAATACGTCCAGCCCGCGCTCGGCCAGCACAGCCCGCAAGACACCTTCCGCCAGGGGCGATCGGCAGATATTACCGAGGCAGACGAAAAGAATGGAGTTTATGGGCTTTGCGCTCATCGATCCGGCGTTATGGTGGGACTCAATTTCGAATAGCACGGGAAACCGACATGACGAGAGAGAAACTGGGCAAGGACGCGATCGCCGAAGCGCTTGCCGGCCTCGACGGCTGGTCGCTGGCCGGCGATGGCCGTTCGATCAGCCGCAAATTCACTTTCAGGAATTTTTCCGAGGCCTTCGCCTTCATGACGCGCGTCGCGCTCGCGGCGGAGAAGATGGACCATCACCCCGACTGGTCGAATGTCTACAAGACCGTGAACGTCACGCTCAACACGCACGACGCCGGCGGCCTGACCGCGCTCGACTTCGAGCTGGCCAAGAAGATGAACCGCTATTTCGGTGGCTGAACCCGCGTGTTGCGATGTCCGCAATACGGCTGAGGACCTCAAATCGGCGGCGGCATCTTGCAGCGGGGTTCGGGTTTCACCACATTTTCCCTCGCGGTCGCCCGTTATGTCCACGTGGCGTTCGGCAAGGAGAGGTTGATGGTGCAAAAATCCGGATTTGATTTCTTCGGCTTTGGCGGCAAGCTGGGCGACGAGGGCGAAGTGCGTGCCAAATTCTGGCGCACCGCCAAGAAGGCCGCCCGGCACATCCCGTTCATGGAAGAAGTGGTCGCCGCCTATTACTGCGCCATGGACAAGCAGACGCCGCTGCGGGCCAAGGGCATATTGCTGGCCGCGCTCGGTTATTTCGTGCTGCCGGTGGACGCGATTCCCGACTTCGTCTTCGGGCTCGGTTTCACCGACGACATCGCCGTGCTGACCGCCGCGATCACCGCCGTCAGCGCCCATATCACGCCGGCGCACCGGCTGGCCGCCAGGGAGGCGATGGCCGACGAGAGCTGAGCTGGCGCAGCGCCGACGGGCCGTGTGAAAAGTCAAACTCTTGCCGCTTTCGTGGCCTCCAAGTCGGCCCGGGGACACCCTGTCCGCCGCTTTTCTAGCGGTGGCGCGGGAACGGCGGCGGTTTCCTGGGGTGAGGGTCCTTTTCCCAAAGGAAGTTCACCGTTTGGTAACCCAGATTAAATCAAAATGAAGCGACGGCAGGACGCCACGCGGATCTGCCTCCGCACCATTTGGAATACAGGAAAAACGATGCGCGGATTGATTGCTACAGTTTCAAGCCTGGTCCTGGTGGCCTTGACAGCGCCGGCCCTGGCGCAATCGGCGACCAAGATCGGCCAGCACAATGCCTGGGGCACCTACAGCTACAAGGCCTCGGGCGGCAAGGTCTGTTATGTCCTGACGGTGCCGACCGACAAGCAGCCGCCGACGCTCGACCATGGCGATATGTTCTTCTTCGTCAGCCAGCGGCCGGGACAGCAGGTCTCCTACGAGCCGCAATTCATCGCCGGCTACAATTTCCAGGAAGGCTCCAAGGCCACCGTCACCATCGACAAGAAGAGCTTTTCGATGTTCACCCGCGGCAAGTCCGCCTGGGTGGAGAACGCCGCCGAAGAACCGGTGCTGATCGCCGCGATGAAGGCCGGCACCGACATGAAGGTGCAAGCGAAATCCGGCCGCGGCAACGCCACTTCCTACGTATTTTCGCTGAAGGGCATTTCCGCGGCGCTGGCATCGATCGCCAACTGTAAGTAGGCAAGCCGATTTGTCAAAACCGGTTTGATGAAGGGCCGGGCCGCGAGCCCGGCTTTTTTGCGCGCCTTTCCGCCTTCCTGCGGATATCTACGCCGCTTCCGCCCGGCGCCGCCGGATCGCCTCGGCGATGAAGACCCGCGACAGCGCGTGATAGAGCGGTTCGTGCGAGATCAGGCGCGCCGTGCCGTAGCCCAGCATCGAGGCGCACATCAGCGCAATGACATTGTCGTGATTGCCGGTCATTTCGAGGATGATGACGAAGGCGGTCATCGGCGCCTGCACCACGCCGGCAAAATAACCGGCCATGCCGAGCAGGGCGGCGGCGCCCGCGCTGGCGCCGAAGACCAGGCCGAGCGAACTGCCGAGGCCGGCGCCAACCGCCAGCGACGGCGCGAAGATCCCGCCGGGAATGCCCGAAATCATCGACAGCAGCCCGGCCGCGAATTTCTCTGCAAAGAAGAACCATGGCAGCGGCGCGCCTTCCACCGCGCTGCGCGCCTGCGCGTAACCGGTGCCGAAGGTCAGTCCGCCCGAGGCGACGCCGATCGCCGCCACCCCCAGCCCGCAGACGGCGGCCACAGCCAGCGCGCGCCACAAGGGCTGCAAGCTGTTCCAGCGCCGGATCCGCCGTGTCGCCTTCAGCGCCAGCAGCGAAAAAAGCGCGCCAAAGCCACCGCCGATGATGCCGCAGGCAATGACCAGCGGCCAGTCGGCGGCAAATGAGATCGTTTCCTTGGCGATACCGAAATAGGTGTAGTTGCCGAGCAGCCCAAGGGAGGCCAGGCCCGCCAGGATCACCGCCGTAAGCACCATCCCGTTGGTGCGCGCCTCGTACGTGCGGCCCATCTCCTCAATGGCGAAGACGATGCCGGCGAGCGGCGTGTTGAAGGCGGCCGCGATGCCGGCGGCCGAGCCGGCCAGGATCAGGCCGCGCGCCTGCGCCATGCCGCCCCAGCGCGCCACTTGCAGCATCAGTGACGCACCGACCTGCACCGTCGGGCCTTCGCGGCCGATGGAGGCGCCGCAGAACAGGCCGACAATGGTCAGCGCGATCTTGCCCACCACCAGCCGCAGCGAAAGAATATGGCTGCGATCCTCGTCGTCGCGCAGATGCCGGGCGGCGATCGCCTGCGGAATGCCGCTGCCTTGCGAACCCGGAAAGAATGCGTGCGCTAGCCAGGCGCAGACGACGAAGCCAAGCGGCGTGATGACGAGCGGCAGGCAGCTGCGCCAGCCGCCGTCATTGCCCGTCATCATGTGGAACAGCGCCTGCGCGCGGTCGGCCAGCATCGCAAACAGCACGCTGATCAGGCCGATGCAAACCGCGCCGGCCCAGAACACCAGCCGCGGCTGCCAGACGCGTCGCGAGCCCCACATTGCCCGCGAGCGCCGCAGCAGGGGATACTTTCGCAATATGCCGGCCATGACAGTCCTTCCAGGGAATGGTTCGACCTAACACAGCCACGACATGAGGGGCCAGCTTTGCGTGTAGGCACGGCTCCCCTATCTCCCTTTTTATGGAGAAGGTAGAACATCCTGGTTCATGGCAGCGTTTCACCGTCGAGAATCCGCCGATAGAGATCGAGATAGCCCTTCGCGCTGCGGGCGATTGGGAATCGCTCGGCGGCGGAGTCCCGGCAACGCTGCGGCGAAAGGCCGGCAACCGCGGCAACCGCTGCGGCGAACTCCCCGTCGCTGTCGAAGAGGCGCCCTGTATCGTCGTCGATGATCTCCGGCATGGCGCCGCGCGGCGTCGTCAGCACCGGCGTTCCGCACAGCATGGCCTCGACCGGCGCCATGCCGAACGGCTCTTCCCAGGCGATCGGATTGAGGAAGGCCTTTGCTTGCCCGAGCAAACGCAACTTTTCGTCACCGTCGACGACGCCATGGAAGCGAAAGCGCTTTCCCAGGCTCTTGAAGAAGACACCATCGCGCCGGACCTGGCTGCGCGTCAAAAGCGTCCAGCGCGAGCCGCCGGCGATATCGAGGGGAAAATCGAATTCTTTCGCTAGATCGACCGCGCGGTTCAGGTTCTTGCCGGCGCGCGCGATGGCGGCGAGGAACAGCAGGCGGTCGTTCTTCGAAGCGGTCAGGCGATAGGCGTCGACCGGAAAGCCGTTGTAGACGAAGGTTTTCCTGCCATGGTTCCGCGCATGGCTGGCGCTGACGAAGCTCCAGTTTGGCTGCGGCCTCGATTTTTGCGGGGAGTAGCCATGCGCGGTGTTGAGGGACGGGTAGGGAACGTCGAGAAACCAGCTGTGAAAATGGACGATCTCGGTGTCCGCCGGAATGGCGGCTCGGTATTGCGCTTCCGAGGATGCATGCCGCACCTCGCAAAGCGGGTGGCTTGAGCCAGGACTGGCGATCAGCACGACGCGATGGCCAAGGCGGGCCAGTTCCGACGCCAGCCAGTCGACCTGGCGCTGGGTGCCGCCATAGCCCCTGGAGGGGATGGCTCCGATAACCGCCAGTGTGATGCGCATTAGCCGCCCCTGCCGGTTTTTTGTGTGACCATGATCTCATCCAAAAAACCGGTTTCCACTTCTTGGGATCACGGTCTATCCGGCTCGACCTTCAGCGGCGAGCGCGGATGCAGGAGCAGCAGGATCGTCAGCAGGCTGCAGGCGATGCCGATCACGGCGATAAGGACCGCGTCAAGCGTCGTCCAGCCGGGGCCTTCGAGCGGCTTGGCGTTGAACAAGGCGAAGGAATTGTAGCTCTGCTGATGCGAAATCAGCAGGAATCCGGTCAGGTTGTTGCCGAGATGGGCGCCGAAGGCGGCGCCGAGATTGCCGGTGGCATGGACCACCAGCGTCAGCAGCAGTGCGAAAGCGGCGATCGAGGCGAGCACACAGGCGTTGATGGCGGCGCTCGAGCCTGGGCTCCAATGCATCGAGGTGAACAGCAGTCCCGGCAGCAGCGCCCAGATGAAGGGGTTCTGAAACCGGTTGGCCAGGCCCCTCAAGAGATAGCCGCGAAACAGCACCTCCTCGGACGAGGTTTGCAGCAGGGTCAGCACGATGATCGGGACCAGGAAGACAAGCCAGGTCGAGAAGCCGATCGCGCCGCGCGCAATATCGGGTTGCAAGGCATAGAGCAGGATTTCGGAGAGCGCCGAGGTGATCAGCACCGCGGCCAACCCCTTGAGGAAGCCGTCGCGCGAGACACGACGGCTCACGCCGAGCAGCGCCGTCAGCGGCTCGCGATGGACCCAGCGCATGGCAACCCAAAGGCCGATCCAGATGCCGGCGAAGGATGCGAGTGCGGCAAGAATCCCGGCGGGCGACGCCATGAAGTCCTGCAGCGTACCCGCCGATGCCTGCCACAGCGCGAAAAGATAGGCGCCGCCGAGCAGCACGACCATGGTCGTCGCGACCCAGAACAGGATGACGATCGCCGACCCGAACAGCAGGCGCGGCAGGGTCGTCTTGTCGTTGGGGGTAAGCCGATAGCGCTCGAAGGCGGCAGGGTCTGATATCACGCGGGTTCCTTTGCCGAACGCATCGGGTCGCATGATCTAGCGCATGCCCCCGAAAATCAAAATCGATTTTCGGGGGCATGCGCAAATTGAGGCTGCGGAAACCGCCGACTTTCCGGTGGCTCCTGCTGGTTATTGACGCACGACGTACATGATGCGCCGCGTGGCCGGATCGACCAGCGCCGGCTGGCCGTTCACATAGACATAGCGATAGTCGTAGTCCGGAATCTCGCGCAACTCGACGCTATCGGGCAAGGTTGCGCCGGTAACCACTTCGCCATCGAGATAGACCGGATCGAGCCTGTTGGTGTCGACATAGGTGCGGACTTCGGCCGGTGGTCGTCTGATGGGCTCGATCGGCTCGCCGGCGACGATCGCTCCGGTATAGGTGTCGGAATACTCGTCGCTGTCGGCGGGCGGCGTCACGATGGTGATGTCGGCATCGGCCGGACGCCGTGTCAGCACGACGCGGTCGCCACCGAAATCGGCGGTCACATAGTCGGAATAGATCCAACCCTGGCCGCCTGCCTCGGCGATGGTGCACCATTTGCTGTTTTCGATACAGCCGTCGAGCGTCGCCGACTGGCCTGCAGTGAGCACGCCGATGACCGGGTATTGCGGGCCAGGCCCGGCGCGCACATTGAGATCGGCAATGGCCGAAACGGCGGTGTCGGCCATTGCCGCTCCCGACATGGCGGCAAGCGCGCCGGCTATGGCAGGAAACAGTAAGCGTTTCATGGTTTCGCTCCGTTTTTCACAATCCCTCGCGAACGGAAACGAGGCAAACACCTCATGCGTTCCGGCTAAAATGCCCCGGCCGGCTCACGATTTATTCCGGTTTCTTTCGTTACCCCGGTCAGGAGGTCATGGATAAAAGCCAGCTTTTGCGCCGTTACATCTGAGATGACGAAGGGATAGAGGTCAGGCAGGCCCATGCAGCGGTTGATCGAGTTGGACGCCTCCGACAGCACCAGCCAGCGGGTCAGGATCTTTTCAAAGGGTTCCGGCGTGCCTGCGGGTTCGGCCGGTGCCGCCTGCGGCTTGCCGCCGGTATCGCCCTGCGGCAGAGCGTTGGTTTCCACGGTTTCCAGCCGGCCGAGCGGAAAATTCAGCGCATGCACCATTTCCAGCGTATCGGTGATGTGCAGATGGTGCGCCCATGTCTCGGCCCAGTCCTCCCAGGGGTGGGACGTGGCATAGGCCGAGATGTGGCCCTGCTGCCAGTCGGGCGCTGCGCCATTGGCGTAGTAGGCCTTCAGCGCCTGCTCGTAGTCGGCGCGCTCGTCGCCGAACAAGGCGCGGAAGGCGACAAGCCTTTGCGGATCGTCGCGGATCAGGCGATCCCAGTAATAATGGCCGAGTTCGTGACGGAAATGGCCGAGCAAGGTGCGATAGTTCTCGCCCATCTCGATGCGCCGCCTCTCGCGCTCGGCAGAATCCGCTTCGGCGACGTTGAGCGTGATCAGGCCATTATCATGGCCGGTCAGGATGCGCTCGCCGCCCGGTCCGCCGCCGATCGGATCGGCGAGGAAATCGAAAGCCAGACCGGCCTCATCCTGTGGACCGGTCTTGGGCGCGACCGGCAGGCCGAAGGCGAGCAGGGAATAGATGGCGCGTTTCTTCGCCGCCTCGACGCGGATCCAGTGCTGGCGGTTGCCATCGACCGAAAGGTCGGGGATCAGCTGGTTCAGCATGCAGGCGCGGCAGAAGGCATGGCCCGGCTCCGCCCGCCAGTTGCAGGCGCACTCGTCGGCGTTGGTGCACTGGAAAACGCCATCGGCGCCTGACAGCGCGAAGCGTGCGTGCCCCGGATCGTAAAGCACGAGGCTGGCGCAGTTGAGGCACTGGGCATTCTCGAAATACAGGCGGTGGCCGCAATGCGGGCAATCGAAAAGCTTCATGTCGGTCTCAAATCATCAGGGGTCCGCACCCCGGACAAGATGACGGATATAGTGCGGGGCGATCCGTTGCCCAAACGCCCGCCATCGGCGAGCCGTTCCCGCCGAGACTATTTTGCCGCAAGCTGGGCGACGACCTGCCGCGCCACCGCTTCGCCAGACAGCCGCGCGCCGCCGCAGGTCTGCATCAGCGGACCGGCCAGGTGCTCGCCGGCGAAGAAGATCTTCTCCGCCACCGGTTGCATCAGCGTGGCGCGCGCCTCCGAACGGCCCGGGCGGGCCGCAGCATAGGCGCCGCGCACGAAGCGCTCGCCACCCCAATTGGTCATCATGGCGCGTCCGACATGTTTTCGCACATCCGTGCCGAAGATGCCGCATAGCCGGTCGACGACGAAATCGACGCCTGCCGCCTCTCCCGCCGCCGACATCTCCCAAGCGAAATCGCCGCCGACGAAGCCGACCATCAGGTCGAGGTCGAAGGGAAAGCATAGGAAGTAGATGTCGTGCCTGGCCATCCGTTCGATCAGCAGGTCATCGAAGGGCGCCAGCCCCAACCTCGTGCCCCGGATTTCCACCGGCAGCTTGGTCAGCATGCCCATCGGCAGGTCGAAGAAGGCGCCAAAATGCGTGTCGGGCAGCGCCGGCGAGAATTCGATCTCCTCGAAGGCGAGCACCGCCGGTGAAGCCGTGACGATGGCTGCCTTGGCGCGGATGGTGCCGCGATCGGTGACGCAGGCCACGCCAGGCACCTCCCAGAGGATCTTGCGCACCGGGGTCGACAGTTCGACCGGCACATCGGCGCCAAACCGGGCGACCAATGCGCCGAACCCCTCCTTGGTGAAATAATTCGGATCGAGATCGGCGGCGGCCTGGAAGTCGCGGATCGAGATCTCGTCCTCGTCGGCGCCGAAATCCATCGGCCCGGCAAAGGTGGCGGCGGCGCGCGGCGCCTGTCCCCTGGCGAGCAGCGCCGAAAGCCGGTCGTCGTCGCCATCGCCGACCTGATGCGCCGCCAGAAGCTCGAACAGCTTGGCGTCCGCAGCCTTCATCGCGGCCTCCTCGGCCTCGCTCGCCTTGCGCTGGAGATAGTAGAGATGATCGACATTCATGTCGTGATGGTGAAGCGTCCAGCCGGCGGCCTGGGCCTCGGGAAAATAGGGATTGCGGTCGGCCGCGTGCAGCCAGGCGCAGCCGATGTCGAATGGCACGCCGAAATGCTGGTCGCTGGTCCAGGCGCGGCCGCCAATGCGGTTCATCGCCTCGAACAGCTTGAAGGAAAGGCCGGCGGCGCCAAGGGTCCTGGCGGCGGCAAGCCCCGCCGAACCGGCGCCAACGATCACGACGTCAACGTCTTCC
>NZ_NWQG01000251.1:0-1668 GCF_002529485.1 Mesorhizobium sanjuanii | reverse complement strand
TGAATATTCTGCCCCGCCACAATAATTGCTTGATCGTAGGCAAGTTCTGCGGCATTCGCCAGCGCGGTACCGGGAAACGCGTAAACGACTTCTTACCGTATCTGCCCGAAAACCGGAGTCGACTTTCGGAAAGCATGATAAGCGGGTTCAAAGTGTTGGGGCGTACTTCGCGCGTACGAATGTACCAGCAGTGACAAACGCACGTTTCGCTGGCAAATTCGCAACCGGGACGTGATTCAGGCAATCAGGAGAAAAGCATGGCATTTCTTGCCAAGGGAAAGATTTACGCGGCGGCGGCATTGATGATGGTTGCCGCGGCTACAGGCGCGCAGGCAGCCAGCTGCGGCAAGAGCGGCGCCGGCTTCGATGCTTGGAAGCCGGAGTTTGCGGCGGAGGCCCGGGCCAATGGTGTAGGCGCGAAGGGTCTGGCTGCTCTGGCCAACGCGAATTACGCAACAAGGACGATCGCCGCCGACCGCGCCATCCACAAGGCTTTCAGCGGCTCGGTGGAAGCCTTCATGAAGCGCCGTGGCGGATCCGCGATCATTGCCAAGGGCCGGGCGTTGAAGAAGTCGAACGCGGCGCTGTTCGACAAGATCGAGCGGACCTACGGCGTGTCGCCGGGTGTGTTGCTCGCCATCTGGGGTATGGAGACCGGCTTCGGGTCCTCCATGGGCAACCAGAATACGGTCTCCGCCATTTTGACGCTTGCCTATGATTGCCGCCGCCCGGAATTCTTCTACCCGCATGCCATTGCGGCGCTGAAGCTGGTCGATCGCGGAGCGTTGAGCGCCTCCTCGGTCGGCGCCATGCATGGCGAGATTGGCCACACGCAGTTCCTGCCCGGCAATGTCATGAAGTATGGCGTCGGCAGCAGAAACCTGCGCGACAAGAGCACTGCGTTGGCGTCCACCGCCAACTTCCTCAAGGGTCATGGCTGGCGGGCGGGCGCGAGTGCGTCGGCGAATATGGGCGCAATTGCCGGCTGGAATTCCGCGAGCGTCTATCAACAAGCCATCGCCCGCATCGCCGACGCGATCGACGGCGGCTGATAGACATTTCCATTCGACAAAAAGCCCGGCCATCCACCGGGCTTTTTTGTCGGTACGTGTGGCATGCCAAGAGCGGCCAGCGCCTTCGTTCTCAATTGTTCGCGTAGCCGCTCAACGGGCATTTCCGGGAAGCGGGAATCTGGAAGGTACCGGTGATACCGTGGCAGGTACGGAAGTTGGGGTTCCGCGGCGCCGGCGCGGGCCTAGCGGCAGCCTTGGACTTGCCCTTGATGACCAGCCAGATTTCGGTCGATTGGTCGAGCTGTAGCCGGTTCAAGTCGGAGTACGTAATCCGCCCGCTGCGGATTCCTTCGCCAAGGCGCTGGCAGAACAGGGCCGGCATGCGCTCCTGCGAGACGCCCATGAAAGAGGCGATCTCGTGCTTGAACGTGATGCTCCATAGGTGGACAGCGGAGATGCATCCGTCTGGATTCTGCTCGCGTTTCGGGGCCGCCTGCGAGGACTGGCCTCCGGTAAAGACGATGGCCGCCGCAAGCAGGAGAAAAATGGCGTTTTTCACTAAGATGATCCCTCCGTCCCGCGAGGGAATTTAGATGAAGCTTTTAAAAGGTCAATAGGAGCCGCCTTAGCTTGTTTTACTTTCCTTATATTAGAG
>NZ_NWQG01000250.1:0-15069 GCF_002529485.1 Mesorhizobium sanjuanii | reverse complement strand
GTCATACATCGGCAACGCCGCAACGAATTCGCTCATGCCGGGATTAGACCGCTATGCCAAGATAATATCATAGGCGTGCGGCGCCGCCGCTTGCACCCACTACAGAAATCATTCTTTCGGCGGCTCGGCCGGAACCGGCGCGCTGCCTAGCCCATTGAGACTGCGTGCCCTGACGCGCGGCTTGAATGCCCTGCCCGGTTCCGGCGCGCGCCTGAGCACGGGATGGACGATCGGCTCCTTCGCCTTGAAGGCATATGCCCTGAGCAGCGCGAAGTAGTTCGGGTAGGCGTAGCCATTGTTCATCCGCAGCCACTCGTCGCGGCGGTCGGCAAACAGCTTCGGCAGCCGGTACCAGGCCACCGTCGGGCTCTTGTGATGGACGAAATGCAGATTGTTGTTGAGGAACAGGAACGAGAGCGGCGAACGCTCGACGATCACCGTGCGGCCTTCCGGATGCTCCGACCACTGATGCTCGGCGAAGGTGCGGATCGAGATCAGCGACTGGCCGAGCCACACCGGCACCAGAATGTAGAGCCACAGCGGGATGCCGAAGCCGAACTGCACGACAGGCAGCACCACTGCGAGGCCGAGTGCATGCAGCAACCATGCCTTGCGGACAGTCTTGTCGCCGGCAACTATCTGCTTGGCGTCGTCGATGAAGAAACCGATGCAGGAAAGCCAGGGGCCGAGCACGAGGCGGCCGACCATGGTGTTGTTGAGCTTCAGCAGGAATTTCATCGCCGGCGGCAATTCGTCATGGTGCCACAGCGCCTTGTAGTAGCTCTCGGGATCGTCCAGCGGATCGGTCAGCCGCTCGTCGGCATGGTGGCGCAGATGGATGGTTTTGAACCGACGATAAGGCCAGACGAGACCGATCGGCAGGAAGACGAAAGCTTCGTTGATCCGCGCGTTGCGGGTCGGATGACCGTGCAGCACTTCGTGCATGATCGATGATTGCAGCGCGGCGGTGAAGGCCAGTATGGCGAGGGCGAGGATCGGGTAGGACGGCCAGATCAGAAACCCGGCAATGAGCCAGATGCCGTAGCAGAAAAAGGTGAGAAACACGGTCGGCCATTCGATGGCCGTTGCACTGCGTCGTCCATTCCCCGTGTTCGTCATGCGATCGACCACTGCCTTTCAGTCGCCGGAATCCCTCTGATTCCTGACAGCATTGTGTCAGGAGTGTTAGGTTGCCGCAACGCGACAAAGTGCACGAACTGTTGCGATTGCGCATTTAAAGCCGCACATGTTACGTATTGTAAACAGACCTGAGGATTCATTTACGCCTGAGGCATGGCCTCGTCGGCCTCAGCGCAAATTTTTCCTCCCGAAGCCTGAGCGGAAACGATGGACAAGCGCGACCTGTCGACGATCTTTCGCGAGCGCCTGAAAATGCTCTTGACACGGTCGGACTTGAACCAGTCCGCTTTCGCCATGGCGGTGGGCATCGACCGTTCAGCGCTTTCTCAGCTTCTCTCCGGCGCCTCGACCCGCCTGCCCCGCGCCGAAACGCTGCTCAACATCGCCGCCGAATTCAAGGTGTCGCTCGACTGGCTGCTCGGCCTCAGCCAGGACGAGGGCGTCACCGGCGAAATCCGCGAAAGTCTCGAGATCGAGGAGGCGCCCGACGGCTTCGACCGCACACTGCTGGCCAAATGGCATGCCGAGGCCGCGGGCACGAAAATCCGCTACGTGCCGGCCGGCATTCCCGACCTCCTGCGCACCGAGGCGTTGGTCGACTATGAAGCGGGCATCGCCAACAAGAGCCGCGAGGCGCAGGCCGGCGAGACGCAGTACCGCATCGACTACAACCGGCGGCCGGAAACCGACATGGAAGTCTGTATGCCGCGCCACACGCTGGAGATCTTTGCGCGCGGGCTGGGCGTCTGGGACCGCTTCCCCGAAGCCGAACGCCACCAGCAGCTTCTCCACATGGCAACGCTGCTCGACGACCTTTATCCGACCTTCCGCCTGTTCCTCTATGACGGGCGGATGCGCTATTCGATCCCCTACACCATCTTCGGGCCCTATCGCGCCGCCATCTATGTCGGTGACATGTATCTGGTGCTCAACGCGACCCAGCCGGTCCGCACCCTGACCAGCCATTTCGACAATCTGATCCGCGCCGCCGACGTCAACGCGCATGAGGCCGCCAGCTTCACGCAAAGGCTGGCCGAGATGCGATTTTGACAGGCGACAGCGCGCCTCTCGACATTGACGTCATATAAAGAGTTCTTTATATCCTTATCCAAAGAGAATTCCCTGGAAGGCGTATTCACCATGACCAACCCGATCGACGCGCTGCTTGCCGAAAAGGGCGTTCTGCTCGCCGATGGCGCCACCGGCACCAATCTGTTCGCCATGGGGCTGGAGGCCGGCGAGGCTCCCGAGTTGTTGAACGAGACCGCGCCCGACACCATCACCAGCCTGCACCAGAACTTTGTCGATGCCGGCGCCGACATCATCCTGACCAATTCCTTCGGCGGCACCCGCCACCGGCTGAAACTGCACCATGCGCAGGATCGTGTGCACGCGCTGAACCAGCGCGCCGCCGAGATCGCCCGCGCCGTCGCAGACAAGGCCGGCCGCAAGGTCATCGTCGCCGGCTCGGTCGGCCCGACCGGCGAATTGCTGGTGCCGCTCGGCGCCATGACCTATGACGAGGCGGTCGACGCCTTTGCCGAACAGATCGAAGGTCTCAAGGCCGGCGGCGCCGAAGTCGCCTGGATCGAAACTATGTCGGCGCCGGACGAAATTCGCGCCGCGGCGCAAGCCGCCATCCGCGTCGGCCTGCCCTACACCTATACCGGCTCCTTCGACACCGCCGGCCGCACCATGATGGGCCTGCTGCCGAAGGACATTCACGGCGTCGTCGACGGGCTGTCGCAGGCGCCGCTCGGTGTCGGCGCCAATTGCGGTGTCGGCGCCTCCGACATTCTCGCCTCGCTGCTCGACATGACCGAGGCGAAGCCGGAGGCGACAGTGATCGTCAAGGGCAATTGCGGCATTCCGGAATTTCGCGGCACCGAGATCCACTATTCCGGGACGCCCGAACTGATGGCCGACTATGTCAGGCTTGCCGTCGATGGCGGCGCCAGGATCGTCGGCGGCTGCTGCGGCACCTCGTTCCAGCATCTTGCCGCCATGCGCAAGGCGCTTGATGCGCACACGAGGTCGGACCGCCCGACCGTCGAGACGATCGTCGAACGGATCGGCCCAATGCGCAACAAGCAGGCGACGGAAAACACCGCCGAGACCAGCGAAGCCCGTCGCGAGCGCCGCCGCAGCCGCGCCTGACGCGATTCGCGGCGCGATAGAAAAAGGCCGGCAAGGTTTCCCTCGCCGGCCTGCCTTACCCGCCCGTGGGCCGGTTCCCCTGTCAGAACGACCCCGTCTGAAAGAACCGGCCGTCATCACCACTACCGATTGCCGCCCAGCGCCGAGGCAAGGCGCACAAGCGAGAGGAACTCGGACCTGTACCCGAACGGGTCGGCTCCCCGGGCCGCAGTGGCAATCTCCATGATCTTGTCGTAGCCGAACTTCGCGGTCGCATCCTCGTCGCGCAGCTTCTGGCCAAAGGCCGCGACCGCGACGGAGAAGCGCTGATCGGTGCTGGCCTGGTCGAAGGACGAAACCTCGTTGGCCGATGTCACCGGCGTGGTAATCAGCTTGGAAACGTCCTCGTTCGGCAACTTGTAACGGATCTTGACGAAGGCATATTCGTCGGCGTTGGCGACGCCGCCATTGTTCACCGAAGCCTGGCCGTAGCGCAGCGGATCGATCTGTTCGCCGCCACTGCCCTTCGGCGTGATCTCGTAGATCGCGGTGACTGAGTGACCGGAGCCGATCTCGCCGGCATCGACGCGGTCATTGTTGAAATCCTCGCGGTTGAGCGCGCGGGTCTCGTAGCCGATCAGCCGGTATTCCGAGACCTTGTTCGGGTTGAACTCGACCTGGATCTTCACGTCTTTGGCGATGGTGAAGAGGGTCGAGGACGCATCCTCGACCAGCACTTTCTCGGCCTCGGCCAAAGTGTCGATATAGGCGGCCGTGCCGTTGCCGTTCTGGGCAATGGTCTGCATCATCTGGTCGTTCAGATTGCCGCGGCCGAAACCGAACACCGACAGGAACACGCCGGTCTTGCGCTCCTGCTCGATCAGCCGCTTCAGGTCCTCATCGTCGGTCTGGCCGACATTGAAGTCGCCGTCCGTGGCCAGCATCACCCGGTTGACGCCATCCTTGACGAAAGACGTTTGCGCCAACCGGTAGGCTTGCCTGATGCCCGCCTCGCCGGCTGTCGAGCCGCCGGGCCTCAAAGTGTCGATGGCGTTGAGGATCTTGTCCTTCTCCGAGACCTTGGTCGGTTCGAGCACGGTGCCGGCGTCGCCCGCATAGGTGACGATCGAGACGGTGTCGTCCGGCTTCAGCTTGCTGACCAGCAGGCGGAAGGCCGACCGCAGCAGCGGCAGCTTGTCCTGCTCGTTCATCGAACCCGACACGTCGATCAGGAACACCAGATTGGCCTTGGGCTGCTCGGCCGGTTTGACGTCAAAACCCTTGATGGCGACATGCATCAGCTTGGTGTGCTCGTTCCACGGCGTCGGCATGACGCTGACGGTCGAGTTGAACGGTGTCGCGGCAGCGTCCGGACCCTTCCAGTCATAGGGGAAGTAATTGATCATTTCCTCGACGCGGACCGTGTCGGCCTGCGGCAAAGCACCTTCCTTCAGCGAGCGCCGCACGAAAGAATAGGAGGCCGTGTCGACGTCGATCGAGAAAGTCGAGACCGGGTCCTCAAGTGCTGCATGCACCGGGTTGGTCTTGAAATCCTCGACGCGGTCGCGGTTTTGCTCCGGTGGCAGCACGTGGTCGGCCGGCATGGCCTGCGGCTGCACCATCAGCTTGGATTCGGCGCCTGGCATGCGGCCGACCCGCGCGGCTCCATCGGCCGCAGGTGCCTGTGGCGCCAATCGCATGATCGCTCGGTTAGACGACGGCGCGGCCTCGGTGTTCGGCGCAGGCTCAGGTACATTGCGGGACAGTGCATCCTGCTGCGCCAGTCCGGCGGCGGTCGATTCGGATTTCGGCGGCGAAGCTGGCGCGACAAGCGCCTCGGTCGCGTCGCGACTTTCGCTGTCGGCTTCGTTCTGCTTGTCCGGCTCAGCCACCGTCCGCGGCTTCACCGTTGCTGGTTTGTCGGCCAGCGTTCCAGTGATTTTCTCGTCCCCTCCGGACCGGAATGATTGCTCCTGCAGCATATAGATGGTGGCGTATCCGGCGATCGGCAGGGCAACGAGCCCGGCAATGGCCGGCGTGGCGAAGAGTTTCTTTGGCATGATTTCGCTCCAGAGCTTTTGTGCTCGCTCTGTGAGACGAAGACCGCTCGCCGGTCCTTGGGCGGCGGTGTCAGTTTTTTCGTGCACGTCATAGGCGCGCATCGCGGCCGCGAAGGCACGCGCCTTCGCGTCGGCATCCGGCGCCGGTGCTGCGATATCGCGCAGCCTGTTGAGTTCGTTGTCGTCAACCATGGTCACACTTCCCCGGCTGAACGCATCAGCGTCTTCAACCGTTTCTTCGCTTCATGGATGTGCCAGGAGACCGTCGTCTCCGAGATTGCCATCGCCTCGGCGGCGGCTGCATGGCTCAAGCCCTCGCCATAGACCAGAAGCACCGCGTCGCGCTGCTTGTCCGGCAGCTTTCGCACCGCCGTCCAAAGCGCCTCTGCCGGGTCTTCCGGCTCGGTCGGCGCCTCTCCCGAGATCAGCGCGTAGGCGCCATAGGCTTCGGTCTTGATCGTCTCGCGGGCGGTCTTGCGCATCATGTCGCGCGCCGCGTTCAGCGTCATGGTGTAGAGCCAGGTCGTGAAGGCGCCGCCGCCACGATAGTCGCGGATCGCCCGGCCCAGCCGGACGCAGACTTCCTGGGCGATGTCTTCGGCGTCGGCCTTTTTTCCGCACCAGCGATAGGCGGCGCGATAGACGAAACCATAGTGCCTTTCGAGCAATTTGCCGAAAGCCCCTCTGTCTCCGCCCTGCGCCCGCCCGATCAACTCGGCGTCGGAGGCTTCGCTTTCATCCAGCATCATCGCCATCATTTGCCTGTTGGACGAAGGCTAGTGGCGATTCCTTGGGCGATGGGAAGAAATTTTTGGCGGGCAGTAGATACGCCCTACCCCAGCGTCTCGGCAAACAGCGTCGTCAGCCGCTTCCAGTGACGCTCGGCGCCGGTTGCATCGAAGACACTGTGGTCCGGCACGCACCAGCCATGCGCCATACCGACATAGTTCTCGATCGTGTGGTCGACTTCCGCCACGCGCAGCGCTTCCGCAAGCCGTGCCGACTGCTCCGGCGGGAAACTTCTGTCAACGCCCGCCGTGCCGACATAGACACGCGCCTTGATCGACGCGGCCTTGCGGTGCGGGCTGTCGGCGGCATCGCTGGCCAGATTGCCGCCATGGAAACTGACGGCGGCCTTTATCCGATCTGGATGGGTCGCGGCGGCATTCAGCGCCCTTGCGCCACCCATGCAATAGCCGACTACGCCAATCGGTCCTGTCACGCCCTCGCCGGCCAACGCGTCTATAAAGGCGCCACCGTCGCTGATGGTCATCTCCTGCGTCGTGCCGCTGACCAGCGCCATCAGCGCGGCTTTGCTGGTCTCCACCGTAAATGCGGTCTTGGCGTCAAACGGCCCATAAGGCGCATTGCGATAGAACAGGTCTGGCACCAGCACCGCATAGCCGTCGCCCGCCAGCCGCTCAGCCATGCCGTCGAGCGCCGGGCGCGGACCGAATGCGTCCATATAGAGGATGATGCCGGCCTTGGATGACGAGGCTCCGCTCGCCCGGAACAGCCCGGACTTCGCCACGCCGTCCTTGGTCTTGATCTGAATGTCCTGCTTCGCCATGGCCCGCTCCGTTCAATTGTCGTGCGATACATATCCGCGCGAGCCTGTAGGGCAAGACGTTCCCAGAACTCGGCAGTCAACATTTCGTGCTGGATTACGTGACCGCTACAGGCCCGCGAACGCCGCCATATGGAAAGCCTGAACTTCGGCCGGATAGCGGTAGGCGGTGCCATGGGGGCAGGCGTTGCGATCGAGACAGCCCCCGCTGCGACAGGGTTGGCCATCCGTGCCCCGCACATGCGCCAGGCAAGACTGATAGGCGAATCCCTCACCCGAATACGCATTGACCGGGCAGGATTTCAGGCAGGGTTTTTCGACACAGGCGTCGCAAAGGTGCGGCGCCGTCTGGACCGCCGGAACCGGAAGCTCGTCCTCGAACAGCAGCGCCCCGCGATAGGCATGCCAGAGCCCATATTGCGGATGCATGAGAATGCCGAGCGGCGACGGCCTCAGCCCTTCCGCCCGCATCGCCCATTGCTGGAATGGCAGATAGGGCTTGTCCGAAGGCGAAACGGCACGCGCGCCAAAATCTTTCGCCACCGCGCCGATCACTTCGCGTGACCAGGTATCGAGCGGATTGACAATGGTCTGGGGCTGGTTTTCCCGCCAGCGCAAGAAATGCGGCCACGGCTCGGCACCCGCCTGCCCCACCAGCAGCACGGATTTGACGGGAGCGCCGGAGAGACCGGGCGGCGCTGCCTCGCCGTCCGTGATATTGAAGCCGCCGCGCAGGATTAGGCCGTCACGCGCCAGCGCTGCCGCGATGCTTTCGATCAGGCTGCGCACAAATCATCCCTTCTTGTCCGGATCGGAAAAGGCGCTCCGCCAGACTTCCTTGTGGATGATGTTGGCGACTTTAGCCCCGCCTGACTCGGGCTCCTTTCACGTGAAGGCGTCGGCCATCGACGCCTTCTTCCTGGCGATGAAGTCCTTCAGCCCATCGTCGATACCCTGATCGAGAGGCGGCGCCTCGTAGCTTTCCAGCCTGCGGCGGGCGAGCTCGTTGGCGCGCTGCGGTGCGGTCTTTTCGCCTTCGGCGAGCCACTGCTCGTAGGAATTGTTGTCGGCGATGTTGGAACGGTAGAAGGCGGTTTGGAAATTGGCCTGGGTGTGGTCGCAGCCGAGATAGTGGCTGCCCGGACCGACCTGCCGAATGGCGTCCATCGCCTGGCCGTTCTCGGACAGGTCGACGCCTTCGGAAAATTTCTGCTGCATGCCGAGCTGGTCGATATCCATCATGAACTTTTCGTAGCAGGAGGCGAGCCCGCCCTCGAGCCAGCCAGCCGCGTGCAGCACAAAATTGGCGCCGGCAAGGATCGTCGAGTTCAGCGTGTTGGCGCTCTCATAGGCCGCCTGCGCATCCGGTATCTTCGAAGCGCAGAGCGAGCCGCCGGTGCGGAACGGCAGGCCAAGCCGGCGCGCGAGCTGCGCCGCGCCATAAGAGACCAGCGACGGCTCCGGCGTGCCGAAGGTCGGCGCGCCCGACTGCATCGAGATCGACGAGGCGAAGGTGCCGAACAGAACCGGTGCGCCCGGCCGGATCAGCTGCGTGAACGACGCGCCGGCCAGCACTTCGGCCAGAACCTGCGTCAGCGTGCCGGCGACCGTCACCGGGCTCATCGCGCCGGCCAAGATGAACGGCGTGACGATGCAGGCCTGGTTGTGCCGCGAATAGACTTTCAGCGCCCCCAGCATGGTCTCGTCGAACACCATTGGCGAGTTGGCGTTGATCAGGCTGGTCAGCACCGTGTTGTTTTCGACGAAATCGTCGCCGAAGACGATCTTGGCCATCGCCACCGTGTCTTCGGCCCGTTCGGGTGCTGTGACCGAGCCCATGAACGGCTTGTCCGAATATTTGATGTGGCTGTAGACCATATCGAGATGGCGCTTGTTGACCGGCACGTCGACCGGCTCGCACACCGTGCCGCCCGAATGGTGGATCGACGGCGCCATATAGGCGAGCTTCACGAAATTGCGGAAATCCTCGATCGTCGCATAGCGCCTGACACCGTCGAGATCGCGCACGAAGGGCGGGCCATAAACGGGAGCGAACACCGTGGCGTTGCCGCCGACCTGCACCGAGCGGTCCGCATTGCGGGCATGCTGGGTGTAGACGGACGGTGCGGTCTTCAACAGCGAGCGGCAGAGGCCCTTTGGAAAATGCACGCGTTCGCCCTTGACGTCGGCACCGGCTTCTTTCCAGAGTTGCAGTGCCTCGGCGTCGTCGCGAAAGATGATGCCGATCTCTTCCAGCACCGTGTCGGTGTTCTTTTCGATCAGCGCCAGCCCTTCTTCATCAAGCACTTCATAGACGTTGATCTTGCGCCTGATGTAGGTGAGCTGGGTGCCGGGGCCGCCGCCCGAGCGCGCCGCCCGTCGGGCAGCAGCGCCGCCGCTGGCAGCGCGGCCACGTCTGGCGTTTGACGCTTCCTGATCGACTGGCGCGTTCTCACTCATGATGTTTCTTCCCTGAAACCTGAAATCGTTGCGGCCGCATACCGCAGCTTCTGGCCGGATCGTAGCCATGCACCCTATTCGAAACGGCCCGCCAGCGCCAACGCCTGTCGCAAAATCGACAAGAATTCCAATAGATTTGCGGTCGCTTTCCTTTTGCGGGAAGTCGCAAATCAGCTATGGACAAGCGGCCCTCGCGGGTTAGGTATTGACGCAATATTTTTGAGCTGCCGTGATTATCCCACGCGGCAAGGAGCCCGAGAAAAAATGGCCGACGACGAGATCATCCTTTCCGAGCTTTCTGACGACGAACTCGTGCAGCAGATGCACGACGACCTTTATGACGGGCTGAAGGAAGAAATCGAGGAAGGAACGCAGATCCTGCTCGAGCGCGGCTGGGCGCCCTACAAGGTGCTGACCGAGGCGCTGGTCGAGGGCATGCGCATCGTCGGCGAGGATTTTCGCGACGGCATCCTGTTCGTCCCCGAAGTGCTGTTGTCCGCCAACGCCATGAAGGCCGGCATGTTCATCCTGCGTCCACTGCTCGCCGCCACCGGCGCGCCGAAGCAGGGCAAGATGGTGATCGGCACCGTCAAGGGCGACATCCACGACATCGGCAAGAACCTCGTCGGCATGATGATGGAGGGTGCGGGCTTCGACGTCATCGACCTCGGCATCAACAATGCGGTCGAAAAATACCTGGACGCCATCGAGCAGCATCAGCCCGACATCATCGGCATGTCGGCGCTGCTGACCACGACTATGCCCTATATGAAGGTCGTCATCGACACGATGAAGGAAAAGGGCATCCGCGACGACTATGTCGTGCTGGTCGGCGGCGCACCACTCAATGAAGAATTCGGCAAGGCGGTCGGCGCCGATGCCTATTGCCGCGACGCGGCCGTGGCGGTCGAGACAGCCAAGGATTTCATGAAGCGCAAGCACAATGTGCGCGCTTCAGCCTGACCTTTAGCAAGGCCCCTGCCAAAAGCCGCGCCTTGCAGCGCGGCTTTTTTGTTACCAGATGTTGGAGACGGCTGCGAACGGATCAGGGGTTGTTGACGGTATCTTCAACAGCATTCGCGGTGGATTTGACATCCTTGCCGACGCCGCGGACGGTGTTGGCGCAGGCTGAAAGGGCCAAGGCGCAAGCAAGGATCGCGATCGGCGCAGTGCGTAACAGTTTCATGGACGGTTTATCCCTCTCTCGATAGATTCGCCCCGAGCAACGAAGGCCGGTTTGACTGGTTCCATGGCCAAGATACAAAAAACGAAACCGAATCAAGCGGACAGGCTGCTGGTCATCGCCTGCGGGATGATTGCGCGCGAAGTTCTGGCCGTCAAGGAGCAGCTCGGGTTGGATCATGTCGAGCTGACCTGCCTGCCGGCGGAGTTCCATTTTTATCCCGACCGCATCGCGCCGGCTATGGACAGGGCGATCGTGAAAGCCAGGGCGGACGGCTACGTCAACATCTTCGTCGGCTATGCCGATTGCGGCACCGGTGGCCTGCTCGACCGCGTCTGCGAGAAGCATGGCGTCGAGCGCATGGCCGGGCCGCACTGCTTTGCGTTCTACCAGGGCATGGATGCCTATGCCAAAGTCGCCGACAACGACATGATGTCGTTCTACATGACCGATTTCCTGTGCCGGCAGTTCGACGCCTTCTTCATGAAGCCGCTCGGCCTCGACAGGCACCCGGAGCTGATCAAGGACTATTTCGGCAATTACGAGAAGCTGGTCTATCTTGCCCAGACCGACGATCCCGAACTCGACAAGGTCGCCGAGAAAGCCGCGAAGATGCTCGGTCTTGCCTATGAGCGCCGCTCGACCGGCTATGGCGACCTGACGGCGGAACTGGCCGGCGCAGCGGTGCACGCCTGAAGATTTCTAGGCAGTTCCCTCTTCCGCCGCGAGCGCAGCAAGCACATCGGCAAAGCTGGTCTTGCAGACGAAACCCAGCCTCTCCCTTGCCCGCGTAGCGTCGTAGACGCGGTCGATCGAGGCAAACATCGTCCAGCCTTTGCGGGCGTAAAGCGCCGGATAGTCCGGAAAGGCGCGCGCGACGACCGTCGGAGCGTCGGCGATCAATGCCCCGCAATCGTCAGGCTGGAACGGCGTTGCAGCCGAGACGATGAAGATGTCGAAGCCCAGTTGCGGTGCCTTTTCCAACGCGGCGACATGGGCCTCTGCCGCGTCTTCCACCGTCAGCCGGCGGAACAACAGCTCATTGGCCTTGGTGTTGGCGTCCGACTGTTCGATCGCAGGCGCCATATCGTCGGCCTCGGGAAAGAAGCGCGCCGTGCGCAGCACAATCACCGGCAGGCCGTGCTCGATGTGGTAGAGACGGCACAGATGTTCGGCTGAAAGTTTGGTGACGCCGTAGATGTTGCGCGGTTCGGGCGACATCTCTTCCGTCAGCCAGGCGGCCGTGCGCGCGCCGCCGGTGAAGCCGGCGCGAATGGCTTGCGAGATCATCAGCGAGGTCGTCGAGGTGAAAACGAAGCGTTGAACGCCAGATGCCACCGCAGCGTCCAGCAGATTGAGCGTGCCTTGCACGTTCGTCGCGACGAAATCGCTGTTGCCGTGGTTCTCGATGTTTGGCTTGTGCAGCGCGCCGCTGTGGATGATCGCCTCGATGCGGTTTTCGTTGACCGCTTGCATGACCAGATCGCGGTCGGCGATCGAGCCGACAATCAATGTCTCCGCCGAAGCAACGGGATCGAGCCCGATGACGTCATGGCCAAGCGCCCGCAGCCGCGGCGCCAGCGCGCTGCCCAGCCAGCCCGACGATCCCGTCAGCAAGATCCGCATCGATGAAACCACGATTTTTGACCTGGCGCTGTTAGAGACCGTTTCGAAATTCGCTCTGGCGAGTCATATGGTGGTGTTTTCGAGAACCGGAGCGCAGCGGACATTTGGGTCCGTGAGCACCGGAAGCGCAGAAAACGCCAACAGATGGCCGCCAGAGTAGAATTTCCAAACGGTCTCTAAGCACGGATGACAGGCCGCCGCGAACCGGTAAGTTATGCGCCAGACAGGAAAACAGGCTGTTCCAGCCACAGGGGAAACGCACCGATGATCGCTCGTCTCTTGATTGCCGCAGGAATTGTCTGCTTCGCCCTGCCCGCGCTCGCCGATGGCGAGGTGCAGAAGCTTATCACCGCCGCGGACAAGGCGCGGCTCGACAAATATGACGAGACGCGCAAGACAGCGCTCGACGAGGCGAAGGCGGGCAACCCAACCGAGGTCAAACAGCTCGACGCGCTTCTGGCGAAGCCGCTGGTCGCCTTTTCCGACAAGGATCTCACCGGCAACTGGCAATGCCGCACCATCAAGGCCGGCGGGCTCGGCGCACTGGTCATCTATGGCTGGTTCAAATGCAAGGTGAGCGACGACGGTTCGGGCTGGATGCTGGAAAAAATCAGCGGCTCGCAGCGCACCAAGGGCCGTTTCTTCGACGACGGCGAAAAGCGCGCCATCTATCTCGGCTCCTTCTATGTCAACAACGACCCCGCAAAACCCTATGGCAGCGGCCCGCAAACCGATCAGGTCGGCTATGCCTTCCGCAACAGCGCCAGTGAATGGCGCATCGAGTTCCCGGCGCCCTATTACGAATCGAAGCTCGACATCCTCGAATTCAAGCGCTGACCCCTGCTGATCATCCCCTGGCCGATCACCAAGGATTAACCCGGACCACCTAACGTCCGGCGTGCCAAGACCATGTCTATGCAGACGGCGTGTCGCGACCATGCAATCCCTCAAATCAGATATGCCGCCCATCGTCGTGGTCACCGAGGGCGGCCCGCATATCTGGGCCATCGTCAACGCCATCTCCGATCGGCTTGGTCCTGTCAGCGTCATCCTCGAAACGCCTGAATCCAAGAAGCAATTGCTGCTTGGGCGTGCCCGCCGCCAGGGCTGGTTGCAGGCCATAGGACAGCTTGGCACGATGGTGCTGGCGCGGCTCGGCAAACGGTTTTTCGCCGGCCATGCGGCACGCATCGTCGCCGAACAGAGATTGCAAACGGAACCCAGACCGGGGCAGAAAATCATCCACGTTCCTTCCGCCAATGCGCCGGAATGCCTGCGGGCCATCGCGGAGATTCAGCCCGGCGTCATGCTGCTCGCCGGCTGCCGCCTGCTGTCGCGGCAAACGCTGGCGAAATTGCCTTGCCCGGTCCTCAACTATCATGCCGGCATCGCGCCCAAATATCGCGGCATGAATGGCGGCTACTGGGCGCTGGCTTCCGGCGATGCGGAAAACTTCGGCACCACCGTGCATCTGGTCGACGCCGGCGTCGATACTGGCGGCGTGCTGCGGCAGGCGCAGGGCAAACCTGGTCCGGGCGACACCATTTCAAGCTACGCTCTGCGGCAGGCGGCGTTTTCGCGCGACATCTGCGTAGAGGCGGTCGGCGATGCGCTTATGGGAAAACTTGCCACATCGGATCCCGGCCTGCCTTCGAAGCAGTGGTACCATCCGACGATCTGGTTCTATCTCTGGACCGGCGCGAAAAGCGGCGTCTGGTGATCCAGCCGCTCTGAAATCTCGCCTTTCTCTTGCCGCTTACGATTGCGTCGCTTTTGAATGCGCGCGCGTCGTCCCATAACAAGCAGCCTGATGGCGCTTGCGGCAATGCTCGAAACTGCTGCATCGGCCCGAAAATCGAAATCGATCGTCCAAAAGCACGATGCAGCAGAGTGAAAGTGGCAGGGCGTCCTTTCCAATCAGACTCGAAGCGCCCTGCAGGAGCGAGAATTCATGGCCGATCTGATTGTCGTCTACTGGCGCGATATCCCCGCCCAGGTCATCGTCAAGAAAGGCCGGCAGAACGCCAAGCGCGAACTGCCGCTGCGCTTCACCGAGGCGATCGACATGTGCGCCATGCGCACAGGCGCCGGCGGCACCGACGACTACCTGGCAGAATGGCGCAAGGCCGACCCCGTGCCGGTCGGCGACGACCTCGAAGCCGAGGTCGAAAAAGCCTTTCAGGAGCTCGACGCGAAATACGACCGCGAGCGGCTGGTCGCTCTGGTCAAGGCGGGCGGGAAAGAAAATGTCTGAAACCATTCCTGGCAAAGATGGGCCGGCGGTTACCCAGGCCACACTGGTCAAGAAGGCAGCGCCGAAATCCGACTACAAGCCAGCCGACGTGTCGCCGCAGCGGCGCGTCCAGCGCTCCTTCGCGGTGCGGCTGTGGTCGATCCGCCATTCGCGCCTGCTCGAATGGTTCTATTCCAGGTTCGCCAACATGTTCCTGCTGCTGCATCCCTTGTGGAAGGGCATCGGCTACAACAGGGTCGAAGGACCGATCAAATTCGTCGAAAAACGCGTCAAGGGCTTCATGTTCGACTGCCGCATGTGCGGCCAGTGCGTACTCTCCTCCACCGGCATGTCGTGCCCGATGAACTGCCCCAAGCAGTTGCGCAACGGCCCTTGTGGCGGCGTGCGCGCCAATGGCAATTGCGAGGTCGAGCCCGACATGCCTTGCGTCTGGGTGAAGGCCTGGGAAGGTTCCCGGAACATGGTGCATGGCGACAAGATCCTCGACGTGCAAAAGCCGGTCGACCAGTCGCTGCGCGAAACTTCGGCCTGGCTGCGGGTGACCGCGCAGGCCGCCGCCGCGCGCGAAGCCGCCGCCAACGCCAAGACCGGGGCATCGGCATGATCGGCCGCCAGCGCGACGAGAACCCGGCCGGCATTCATC
>NZ_NWQG01000249.1:0-15331 GCF_002529485.1 Mesorhizobium sanjuanii | reverse complement strand
GCCGTCGCATTTCATGCCTGAAGTGGCGGTGGCCACGATCGTCTTTGCGCTGGCGGTCACGGTCGGTATCGGCCTTGCCGGCACGTGGCGGGTGCTCGGCCACAAGGCGGCGCCGGTGCTGCGCAATCTCTGATTCGCAAGGGCAGGCTGAGCGGTATTTGATTAAATCTCGTTCATGTAGCGCCTTGAAAGCGAATAAAACCGGTTTTTCGAGGCCTCACGAAGCATTACACCCGGTTACGGTCTTGTTCTTGTCGTCAAGAACCATCATATTTCGCGGCAGGCATGCTGGAGCCCCGCCAGCGGCGCCTTGGTCCGAATTGACCTGACACCCGACGGGGCAGAAGCAATAGAGGACTACCATGGCTGAACCCATTCGCAACTACCAGACGCGCGCCGTGCCCGGTGCCGGCGTCGACGCCACTATCGACCAGGGCCTGCGCGCCTATATGGTCAAGGTCTACAATCTGATGGGGCTTGGCCTGCTCATCACAGGCCTGGCTGCTGTCGGCACGATCATGCTGGCCACCACCAGCGATCCGGCTTCGGCTGTCGCGACGCTGCCGAGCGGCGAAATGCTCACCTCGTTCGGCTACGCGATCTTCGGCTCGCCGCTGCGCTGGGTGGTGATGCTGGCCCCGCTGGCCGCCGTGCTGTTCCTGTCGTTCCGCGTCCAGTCGATGAGCGTCTCGGCCGCGCAGACCACGTTCTGGGTCTATGCCGGCCTGGTCGGCCTGTCGCTGTCGTCTATCTTCCTGGTCTATACCACGGCCAGCATTTCGCAGACGTTCTTCGCCACCGCCGCGGCCTTCGGCGCGCTGTCGCTCTACGGTTACACGACCAAGCGCGACCTGACCGCGTTCGGGTCGTTCCTGGTGATGGGCGTGTTCGGCCTGATCATCGCGATGGTGATCAACATCTTCCTGCAGTCGTCGGCTTTGTCCTTCGCCGTCTCGGCGCTGGGCGTGCTGATCTTTTCGGGCCTGACCGCCTATGACACGCAGAAGATCAAGGAGATGTATTTCGAGGGCGACGCCACCGATGTCGCCGGCCGCAAGGCGATCATGGGCGCGCTGACGCTCTATCTCGACTTCATCAACCTGTTCATGTTCCTGCTGCAGTTCATGGGCGACCGTCGCTAAAGGCGTAGGTCGATCCAACTGGACCAGCGAGTTTGGAAAGGGCGGCCCAACGGTCGCCCTTTCCTTTTGTGCCTGCCTTTGCTGTTATTGGAGGCAGATGAACGTTTGCATAAATTATGAGCAGTATCACGATACGGCCCGCAACGGCCGCGGACCTCGACCGGATCACGGAAATCTATGCCGACGCGGTGATTCATGGCACCGCGAGCTACGAGCTGGAGCCGCCGAGCCGTGCCGAAATGGGCGCGCGATTCGACAGCCTGAAGGCGGGCGGCTTTCCCTATCTGGTGGCGGAAAAGGATGGCGCCGTGCTCGGCTATGCCTATGCAGGCGCCTTCCGGCCACGCCCGGCGTACCGCTTTGTCGTAGAGGATTCCGTTTATGTCGCGCCCGAAGCCAAGGGTCAGGGTGTCGGGCTCAAGCTGATGCAGGGGCTGGTCGATGCGGCGAGGGCGGCGGGCTTCCGCCAGGTCATTGCGGTGATCGGCGACGGCCGTCCAGACAGCGCCTCGGTGCGGCTGCATGAAAAGCTCGGCTTTCGCCATTCGGGTCGCCTGGAGGGCTCCGGCTACAAGCACGGGCGCTGGCTGGACACGGTATTCATGCAACTGTCGATCAATGACGGGGCGCTGGCTCCGCCTGATCCCAACTCGCTGCCCGAGCAGAGATTTCTAAAACAGAAACAGTGAGTTAAGCCTTGACCAGCTTCAGCTTGCCGTCGAAGACGCCAAGCACGCGGCCGAGCTCCTGGCCGCGCTTGAGGATGCGGCCGCCGGCGGCAATGACGGCGAAAGCGCCTTGCTTGCGGGCCAGCTTCGGATCCTTGACGATCTGGAACAAAGGCACCTCGCTGGCGCGGCGGAACACGGAAAACACAGCACGGTCGGCAAGATGATCGATGGCATAGTCGCGCCATTCATTGGCGGCGACCATGCGTCCGTAAAGCCTGAGAATCTGGTCCAGTTCGCGCCGGTCGAAGCGCACCGGCTGGTCGAGGCGTTCGCGTCTTGCCTCATGCAACGGGATCAATATTGCGGATGCGTCCCCATCCTCCGTCCCGCTGCCGCGATCAGTCATGCCTCGATCCTTCGAATGAATCTCTCGCCGACCAAAGTTGACGCTTTCGGCATGGAATTGCAAGGCCCGGTCGGGTAATGGCGGCGTTGGGGCCGTTTCCGATGTGTCCAGTCACGTTTTGAAACGATCGTTGGAATTGGTGATGGTCTGCCACAATTCTGCCTTTTTTTATCCGCGCTCATGCCCCAATGTCCGACGAATTTACCGGCGTTGCCTGAGACGGTTCGGTCCGGCACCGGCTCGTAAACCCCAAGCCCCCCGCCCACGGGTCTGCGTCGGATCGAACCAACCTCGGTTTCCCCCAGGGGAAAATCGGGTGCGACGATCCCAAAACCTAAATGACCGACGTCAGAAGCAAGCTGACGTCGGTTTTTTATTGGCTGGGCTGGATCTTTCCTTCTCCCACAAAGGCCCCCCGGGGGGAGAAGGAAGAGACGGTGGTTAAGGCTTGCGGATGAAGGCGGCGCCGAGGATGGGGCCGGGCAGGCCGTCCTTGCCAACCGACTGCAAAAGCACGGCGCAGCCGCCCTTCTTCTTGGAAATCTCGCTCATCGGCAATTCGTAGCGCTGCGCCTTGCCGTGCCACATGCCGGCGGTCTGGATGCCGGAGACGGCGTTCCAGTAGGTCATGCTGCGGCCGGTATTCTCGCCCTTGGCGATCGTGACCGTCTGCGGCGGGTCGAAATAGACGATGACGACGTGGGCGTCGCTGGGGCCGGTTCCGGCATCGCCGGTATCGATCATGACGCGGTCGCTGGTGCGGCTGACCTTGATGCCGACCCGCATGCCTTCGCCTGATTTCTCCATGCGGGCGAGCGCGCCATCGACGTCCCTGCGGCTGGCGCCGTTGACATGGCTGCGCCCATTGATGACGGCCTGCGGCGTATAGACGGACCGGCTGCCGAAAGCGCGCATATAGTCATACTGCCGCTCGGTGTTCTCCTTGCGGCTGAGCGTGTCCTGCCAGCCGAGATAGTCCCAGTAGTCGACATGATAGGCGAGCGCGACGATGTCCCCCTTGGCGGCAAGCTCGGTAAAGAACTCGTCGGCCGGCGGGCAGGAATTGCAGCCCTGGCTGGTGAAAAGCTCGACCACGCCCAAGGGCCGGTCAGACTGGAGCTTGTCAGTCTGGGGCTTGTCGGCCTCGCCGGCAAGGCCATTGCCGGCAAGCACCGAGAAGGCCAGCGCAAAGGCCGCAAGCCGCAATGGTCTTCGAGATGTCATGACCGTTCCAATTCCCGCCGGTGATGCCGGCCTTGTTCTGATTGCTGAAATATGTGGCAGAAGCGACAGTCAACGTGAAGTCACGTTGCGGTGAAATTTTGCCGTTGCAACCACCGGCAAAGCAGCCATAGGAAAGGCCTGCACTCCAAGGTAGCGACAGATTCGGGCGGCAATATCAGCATGTGGCAAACTTTCCTGACGCCGATCGACCTCTATTGCGAGCGGACCGGACCGGAATTCTGGGCCGAACCGGTTAATGCCTTGACCAATCTCGCCTTCATCGCGGCCGGACTGTGGGGTGTTCGGGAAGTGCGGCGGCGCGGCACCGGCACCTTCGCCGAGGTGCTGGCCTGGTGGGTGGTGGCGATCGGCATCGGCTCGGCGCTGTTCCACACCTTTGCCAATCACGGCACCGTCTGGGCCGATGTGCTGCCGATCGCCGGCTTCACGCTGGCCTACACGCTGTTCAACCTGCGCCGCTTCCTCGGCATGAAATGGGGCAAGGCGATCGTCGTCTTCGTCGCCTTCTATGCCGTCGCCGGGCTCATCACCTTCGCCGTGCCGGATTGGCTGCGCCAGGCCTCGAACGGCACGACCGGCTATCTGCCGCCGTTCCTGGCGCTTGCCTTCTTCGGCGCCTGGGTGGCGGCCAGCGGCAACCGCGCCGGCTGGTACAATCTGGCGGGCTCGGCGATCTTCGTCGTGTCGGTGATCTGCAGGATGATCGACCCACTGGTTTGCGGCAGCTTTCCGCTCGGCACGCATTTCCTGTGGCACATTCTCAATGCCGTGATGCTCGGCGTGCTTTTGGCGGCGACGGCGCGGTTTGGGAAGGCAGGATTTAAGGGAATAGGGGAGTAAGGCAGTAGGGGAAGAGGAGCCAGCGGCGGGGCGACTTTTCCCTACTGCCCTATTCCCTTACTCCCCTACTCCCCTTGTTGCTTCAAGCAGCAAGATCGCGCAGAACGTACTGCAGAATGCCGCCGTTCTTGAAGTAGTCGAGCTCGTCCAGCGTATCGATGCGGCAGATGATCGGCACATTCTTCACCGTGCCGTCGCCATAGGTGATCCTGGCGACCATTTTCTGGCGCGGCTTGATGGCGTCCAGCCCGTCGATCTCGACCAGCTCGTCACCCTTGAGATTGAGCGAGGCCCAGGAAGTGCCTTCCTCGAAGACGAAGGGGATGACGCCCATGCCGACCAGGTTCGAGCGATGGATGCGCTCGAAGGACTGGGCGATGACGGCGCGGACACCCAGAAGATTGGTGCCCTTGGCGGCCCAGTCACGCGACGAGCCGTTGCCATATTCGACGCCGGCGAAGATGACCAGCGGCACGCCTTCCTTCTTGTATTCCATGGCGGCGTCGTAGATCGACGTCTCTTCCTTCGACGGATAGTGGATGGTGTAGCCACCCTCGCGGCCATTCTCGCCCAGCATGTGGTTGCGGATGCGGATATTGGCGAAGGTGCCGCGCATCATCACCTCATGATTGCCGCGGCGCGTGCCGTACTGGTTGAAGTCGGCGACGCCGACGCCATGGTCGGTCAAATATTTGCCTGCCGGCGACGCCGCCTTGATGGAGCCCGCCGGCGAGATGTGGTCGGTGGTGATCTTGTCGCCGAACAGGCCGAGAACGCGGGCGCCCTTGATGTCGCCGATCTTGCCGAAGCCCGAGGTCATGCCGGCGAAATAGGGCGGGTTCTGCACATAGGTCGAATTGTCGTCCCAGGCATAGGTCTGGCCTTCCGGCGCCTGGACCTTCTGCCAGTGCTCGTCGCCCTTGAAGACGTCGGCATATTTGCGGGCGAACAGTTCGCGGGTGACGTTCTTCTCGATGAATTCCTGGATCTCGGCCGAGCTCGGCCAGATATCCCTAAGATAGACCGGATTGCCGTTCTTGTCCTCGCCGAGCGGCTCGGTGGTCAGGTCCCTGGTCACGGTTCCGGCCAGCGCGTGAGCGACGACCAGCGGCGGTGAGGCCAGATAGTTGGCCTGCACGTCGGGCGAGACGCGGCCTTCGAAATTGCGGTTGCCGGACAGCACAGCGGCAGCGATCAAGCCCTTGTCGTTGATGGTCTTGGAAATTGGCGCCGGCAGCGGGCCGGAATTGCCGATGCAGGTGGTGCAGCCGAAGCCGACCAGGTTGAAACCGATCTGGTCGAGCTCCTTCTGCAGGCCGGATTTCTCCAGATACTCGGCCACCACCTGGCTGCCCGGCGCCAGCGAGGTCTTGACCCACGGCTTCTGCTTGAGGCCGAGGCGGTTGGCGTTACGCGCCAAGAGCCCGGCGCCGATCAGCACGCTCGGGTTCGAGGTGTTGGTGCAGGAGGTGATGGCGGCGATGACGACATCGCCATGGCCGAGATCGTACGAGGTGCCTTCGACGGCGTAGCGCTTGTCGATTTCGGCGGCCTTCTTGTATTCGGTCTCCATCGCCTTGGCGAAGCCGGCCGGAATGCCCTCCAGCGCAACGCGGCCTTCCGGACGCTTGGGGCCGGCCATCGAGGGCACGACATCGCCGAGATCGAGCTCGAGCAGGTCGGTAAACACCGGGTCGGCCGAGCCGGTGTCGCGCCACATGCCTTGCGCCTTCGCGTATGCCTCGACCAGGGCGATGCGGTTCTCGTCGCGGCCGGACATGGTGAGGTAGCGGATGGTTTCTGAGTCGACCGGGAAGAAGCCGCAGGTGGCGCCATATTCGGGCGCCATGTTGCCGATGGTGGCGCGGTCGGCCAGCGTCATGTTGGAGAGACCCGGACCGAAGAATTCGACGAACTTGCCGACGACGCCCTTCTTGCGCAGCATCTGCGTGACGGTGAGCACCAGGTCGGTGGCGGTGACGCCCTCCTTCAGCCTGCCGGTGAGGCGGAAGCCGATGACCTCGGGCAACAGCATGGAGACGGGCTGGCCGAGCATGGCGGCCTCGGCCTCGATGCCGCCGACGCCCCAGCCGAGAACGCCGAGGCCGTTGATCATGGTGGTGTGCGAATCGGTGCCGACGCAGGTGTCGGGATAGGCGGTGGTTTCGCCGTCCTCGCTATTGGTCCACACGACCTGGCCGAGATATTCGAGATTGACCTGATGGCAGATGCCGGTGCCGGGCGGCACGACACGGAAGTTGCGGAAGGCCTGCTGGCCCCATTTCAGGAATTTGTAGCGCTCCTCGTTGCGCTCATATTCGAGTTCGACATTCCTGGCGAAAGCCATCGGCGTGCCGAACTCATCGACGATGACGGAGTGGTCGATGACCAGGTCGACCGGCACAAGCGGATTGATCTTCTGCGGGTCGCCGCCGAGCGAGGCCATGGCGTCACGCATGGCGGCGAGATCGACAACGGCGGGAACGCCGGTGAAATCCTGCATCAGCACGCGGGCCGGGCGATAGGCGATCTCGACGCCGGCGGTGCCCTTGTCGGTCAGCCAGCCGGCGACCGCCTGGATGCTTTCCTTGGTGACGGAACGGCCGTCCTCGTTGCGCAAAAGGTTCTCCAGCAGCACCTTCATCGAATAGGGCAGCAGGGCGATGCCGGTCAGGCCGTTCTTCTCGGCCTCGATGAGGTCGAAATAGGCATAATCGGCGCCGCCCGCGGTCAGGGTGCGGCGGCAATTGAAACTGTCGAGGGATTTTGACACGTGCGATCCGTCCTTGTCTGTTCAGCCTGAAAGGGAACGGACGCCGATGGCATGCAATCACGCGCAAAGGTGCGGGTACGGCCATTTCCGCTGTCCGTTCCCAAGCAACTCGAGCCGTTCAAGGCGGCGCGTGCGCTGGTTCGGCGCAAATTCTGTTCCCGTGCCGACCGCTGGCACGGATGCCACGCATATAGAGAATTTCCTGGAATAGTTCTAGACAGTCGAAAGGCTATTTTGTGCGATGCGGTGCCTGCCGCGGCGCGGTGTTTTCGGGACGGGCAAGGAATGCGGCTGATCGCCGAAAATCTGGGCGGCGAACGGGGTGGCGAAACGGTGTTTTCCGGCATCGGCTTTGCTCTCGAGCAAGGCCAGGCGCTTGTTGTCACCGGCCCGAACGGCGTGGGCAAATCGACGCTGCTCAGGGTCATCGCCGGACTGCTGCCGGCAGCGGAAGGCCGGGTGCGGATCGAGGGTGGGCCTGAGGATTTCCCGTCGGTCGCCTCGGCCTGCCATTATCTCGGCCACCAGAACGCGATGAAGCCGGCGCTGAGCGTAGCGGAAAACCTGCGCTTCTGGCGCGATTTTTCGGGCGAGCCGGCGCTGAGCGTCGAAGAGGCGCTGGAAACCGTCGGGCTTGATGGCATCGGCCATCTGCCGTTCGGGTATCTGTCGACGGGGCAGCGCCGCCGCGCCGCCATCGCAAAATTGCTGGTCAGCCGGCGGCCGCTGTGGCTGCTCGACGAGCCGACGGCGGGGCTGGACAAGGCTTCGGAAGGGCGGTTTGGCGGGGTGATGACGAAGCACTGTCGGGATGGAGGGATGATTGTCGCAGCGACGCATCTGCCGCTGGGGATCGAAGGGGCGAGGGCGTTGGTGATGGGGGAAGCCGCATGATGTCGGCACTCTACGGCGCCCCCCTCTGTCCTGCCGGACATCTCCCCCACTTGGGGGGAGATTGGTGGTTTCGGCGCCCCGCTCATCTTTGCGACACTGGTGATTGGCGAAAGGCTGGGCGACAGCCGATCTCCCCCCTCGTGGGGGAGATGTCCGGCAGGACAGAGGGGGGCGCGAAGGAACGCCTGCCTCAACAAAGGACCACATCGTAATGTGGTCGCTCTTCTTGCGCGACATCCGCCTCTCGATCCGCGCCGGCGGCGGCGCATTGACCGGCGTCATTTTCTTCCTGGCGGTGATCGTCACCATTCCGTTCGGCGTCGGACCCGATCTCAACCTGCTTGCCCGCATCGGTCCGGCAATCCTCTGGATTTCTGCCCTGCTCGCCTGCCTGCTCGGCCTCGACCGGCTGTTCCAGGCCGACCGCGAGGACGGCTCGCTCGATCTTCTGGTGCTCGGCAACGACCGGCACATGCTGGCGCTGACGGTGCTGGTGAAATGCCTGGCGCATTGGGCGGGCAGCGTGTTGCCGCTAGTGATCGCGGCGCCCTTGCTCGGTCTGTTCATGAACATGGCGCCGGTCGGCATCGGCGCGACGGCGCTGACCCTTTTGGTCGGCACGCCGGCGATCACCTTCATCGGTGCGGCTGGTGCGGCGGTGGCGGTGGCGTTGCCGCGCGGCGGGCTCTTGATCTCGGTGCTGGTGCTGCCGCTGATCATCCCGGTGCTGATCTTCGGCGTCTCTGCAAGCTATGGCGCGGTGGCGGACCCCGATCCGTTCCTGCAGCCTTTCCTCATTCTTGCCGCGCTGACCCTGTTTCTTGCCGTACTGGGGCCGGTGGCGGCGGCGCTGGCGCTACGCCACGGGACGGACTAGGGCAATGGCTGCGGCGCGGCGGTCGATTGCGAAGCCGATGGCGCAAGGTTAAGGGATAAGCATGTTCGAACGAGGCGATATGCTCGGGCTGGAAAGCGGTGCGCTCGCGGAGCAGCAGGCATGAGCGTGCATGCGCTCTATGTGATGGCCGCCTATGCCATCACGGCCGTGGTTCTGGCCGGGCTGATCGGCTGGATCCTCATCGACCAGCGGGCGCGCAAACGCGATCTCGCCGAACTGGAAGCATCAGGCGTGCGACGCCGCTCCGACAAGACCTCCAAGCCATGAGGGCCGCCAAGCCAATGAGCAGCGAACCATGAGCATCGAAACCGAAACACCGGCGCGGAGCCGTCGCCTGATCGTGCTGTTGCCGCTGCTGGTCTTCCTCGCGCTGGCCGGGCTGTTCCTGTCGCAGCTCTTGTCCGGCCGCGACGTTTCGGAAGTGCCGTCGGCGCTGATCGGCCTGCCGGCGCCGCAGACGAACCTGCCGGCGCTGGAGGGTGTGAACCTGCCCGGCCTCGATTCGGAAGCCTTCGCCGGCAAGGTCACGCTGGTCAATGTCTTTGCGTCATGGTGCGCGCCGTGCCGGGAAGAGCACCCGGTCCTGCTGGCGCTATCGCAGGACAAGCGCTTCACCATGGCGGCGCTGAACTACAAGGACCAGCCGGAAAATGCCCGCCGCTTCCTTGGCGATCTCGGCAATCCGTTCCAGGCGATCGGTGTCGACGAAGCGGGGCGCGCGGCAATCGACTGGGGTGTCTACGGCGTGCCGGAAACCTTCGTCATCGGCAAGGACGGCAAGATCGCCTACAAACATGTCGGTCCGCTGACACCAGAGTCAGCGCGGACGCTGCTGTTGCCACAGATCGAGAAAGCGCTGGCGGCGCCGGGTTAAGGCGACCCCCTTACGTCGTCATTCTAGGGCGAAGCAAGGAGCGAAGCGACGCGGCGCAGACCCTAGAATCCATGCCGTGACATTGACCGAAGAACGTGACGGTCCAAGATAGACGCTCGGCTAGCGCGCGGAATCACGGACCACCGCAAACAAACTTCTGCACCGCTGCGACGCTCGAATGTCACGGCATGGATCCTTGGGTCTTCGCTCCGCTTCGCGTCGCTACGCCCAAGGATGACGAACGTGACAGACCGCATCCGGCGGCCAAGAGGCTCAGCCGTAGATCTGCTTGTGGACCTGGTAGAGCATTTCCGAGCGGTCGGCGCGCATGTCGGCCAGATCGCGGCTGGAAAAGCTGTCGATTTCGGCGACGAGGCGGTTGTAGTGGCGGCGCTTTGCGATGCTTGCGCGGGCGCGGCTCATGAGGCTGTCGAGGATCATAGCAAGGTTCCTTCTGTGCCGCGTGCTCGCGGCCGGTTGTTCCTCCCTTGATCGATACGGAACATGACATAGTAATGGTGCGTTGCAAAAAGAAGATGTTGCAATGCACCATTGCGCTGCACGCATAGCGGGTTAACATCGCGGGCCGTGGTTTCAACGAAGCCTCATGCCCACCGCGTCCGCGCATCAAGCTTTTTTGTCCTACAAATTGCGAAGCTGCGACGCGATCGACCTTGCCATATCGATCGCCGGCTGGCTTGATCGCGCCGGCATTCTGGATTGATTGACTGGAGGAAACATGCCCGCCGAAGACTATGAAATTCTCGATCCGCGTTTCGCGCGGCTGTTCAACGGCAATGCGAATGTCGACAAGCTGTACACCGGGTGCCGGTGGGCCGAAGGGCCGGCATGGTTCGCGGCCGGCCGCTATGTGGTCTGGTCCGACATCCCCAACAACCGCATGCTGCGCTACGACGAGACCGACGGCAGCGTCGGCGTGTTCCGCCAGCCGTCCGGCAATTCCAACGGCAATACCGTCGACCGGCAGGGCCGGCTGGTCACCTGCGAGCATTCGGGCCGCCGCGTCAGCCGCACCGAGTATGACGGGTCGATCACCACCATCGCCGCCAAATGGCGCGGCAAGCGGTTCAACTCGCCCAACGACGCGGTGGTGAAGTCCGACGGCTCGATCTGGTTCACCGACCCGACCTACGGCATCGATACGGATTATGAGGGCGACAAGGCCGAGAGCGAGATCGGCGCCTGCCATGTCTACCGGGTCGATCCGGGCACCGGCGACGTCGAGGCGGTCATCACCGACATGGTCAGGCCCAACGGGCTCGCCTTCTCGCTCGACGAAAGCAAGCTCTATGTCGCCGACACCGGCCGCACGCATGGCGCGCAGAATCCGGCGCATATGCGGGTGTTCAATGTCGGCAAGGGCGGCAAGAAGGTTTCGGGAGAAAAGATCTTCGCCGATTGCACGGCCGGCCTGTTCGACGGTTTCCGGCTCGACGCGGACGGGCGCATCTGGACCAGTGCGGCCGACGGCATCCATTGCTACGATCCGGACGGCACGCTGATCGGCAAGGTCAAGGTGCCTGAGGTCACCGCCAATTGCGTGTTCGGTGGCAACAAACTCAATTGCCTCTACATCGCCGGCACGACTTCGCTTTACATGGTCCGGCTGATGGTCAACGGGGCCAAGACTTATTGAGGCTGCTCGAAACCCTTTTCTGGCGGCCTTTGACGGCGTTTCTGCGCTTACCCGCGGTGCCCGTTGCATTGCGGTTTCCGGTGCCACCGCCCGGTTCGCCAGAGCGAATTTCGAATCAGCTTGCTGACGGCAGCCAACAAAATTCAAAGGGAGAACGTCATGCCATTCGTCAACATCCGCATCGTCAAGGAAGTGATCGCCGCCGACCCCGCCGGCAAGAAGGCTGACATCGCCAAAAAGGTCACGGCGGCCATCATGGACGCCACCGGATTGGGCAATGACGACGTCTGGGTGGTCTTCGAGGAGGTCAACGCCCGCGACTGGTATGTCGGCAAGACCGATGTCGAGACGTTGCGGAAGGGTTAGCGCGCCTGCAATGTAGGATCCCGGCGCCCTTTCGTTCGTCATCCTCGGGCTTGACCCGAGGATCCATGCCGTAACCTTTGACGTAGAGTGCAGCGGTGCAGAATTCTGTAAACGTTGCAACGCCTTGACGTTACGGCATGGATCCTAGGGTCTGCGCCGCGTCGCTTCGCTCCTTGCTCCGCCCTAGGATGACGAGGCTATGTTTGCCTGCGGATACAATCGGCAAAGACCTGCACCGTCTCGCGCATCGCCCGCCGGTTTGCCGGCTCCGCCAGGATTTTCTCCACCTCCGGCGGTTTCTTGCCGAGCAGCGGAATTTCCAGCGCCACATCCTCATAAAGCGCGAAAGACATGGTGCGCATGATCTCGGCCAGGGCGGCGCGGGCAAACAGCGAGCGCGGCGAGGCGTGCACCAGCATGGCCGACTTGCCGACGGCGGCGTCGCGGGAGACCAGCCAGTCGAGTGTGTTCTTCAGGCCGCCCGGTACGCCATGGGCATATTCCGGGCAGGAGACAATGACGTCGTCGGCGTCGGACACCGCATCGATCAGCGCCAAGGCTTCGGCCGGCGTCTGTTCGCCCTCGTCGTCGGGATTGAAGATCGGCAATCGGCCGAGTCCGTCATAGACCGTGACACGGCAGCCGGGCGGTGCGTTTTGCGCCAGAGCCGCGATCAAAGCCGAATTGGTGGAGACGGCCCGCAGGTTCAGCAAGGGTGCGCTCTGACGTATCGTGGCCTGCGCGGACTACCACATCGTGTGTTTGTATTCCTCGTCCAGCCAGCGATCCGTCGCCTCGGCCGTATCGGCGACCGCCAGCTGGTCGCGCAGGATCTGGCCGAGCGTCGGCAGCGTCGCGCGATCGTACCAGGTTTCCGGTTTCCACAGATCGGAGCGCATGAAGGCCTTGGCGCAATGCATGTAGGCGGCCTTGACCGACACCACGACGATGCTCTGCGGCTCCTTGCCGTCGACCGCGAGGCGCTCGCGCAAGCCGGCATCGACGGTGATGCGGGCATCGCCATTGACGCGCAGCGTCTCGTTCATGCCCGGAATGAGGAACAGCAGTCCGATCGACGGGTTGAGAAGAATGTTCTCCAGCGTGTCCAGCCGGTTGTTGCCGGGCCGGTCGGGGATGGCGATGGTCCTCTCGTCGAGCACGGCGGCAAAACCCGGCCTGTCGCCCTTCGGCGTCACGTCGGCATTGCCGGCGCCGTCGGAGGAGCCGATCAGCACGAAGGGGCTCTTGCCGATGAAGGAGCGGCAGTGGCCGTCCAGCGCCCGCAACTCCTTGCGAATCGAACCGTCGGTCGGTCGCGGCGTCTTGTAGATCGTCCTCAGCTCGTCGCGCGTGGTGATGAACTCCATCCCCGTCTCCTCTTATTCTGACGCAATCGCCTAGGGAAGCGCTGCGCGCTTTCCCGGGAATTGCTCTATTCGCCGGCCTTTTCCGCCTTCTCGGTCTTGTCCTCAAGCGAATGGCGCAGGATCAGCGGCATCTGGCTGAAGGTGAACAGAAGCGTGATCGGCATGATGCCCCAGACCTTGAAGGTAACCCATGCATCGGTGGAAAAATTCCGCCAGACCACTTCGTTGACAAGGGCCAGGAACAGGAAGAACAGACCCCAGCGGAAGGTGAGCTTGCGCCAGCCCTCGGCATCGAGGTTGAAGGCCGAATCGAAGACATAGCCGAGCAGCGATTTGCCGAAGAACAGGCCGCCGAGCAACACGCCGCCGAACAGCGTGTTGACGATGGTCGGCTTCATCTTGATGAAGATGTCGTCCTGCAGATAGAGCGTCAGCGCGCCGAAGACGAGGACGACGACGCCCGACACCATCGGCATGATCGGCAGCGTGCGGGTGAGCAGCCAGGACACGATCAGCGCGATCGCGGTGGCGGCCATGAACAGGCCGGTGGCGACGAAGATCGGCCCGCCGAATTCGGCAAGGGCAGGAAATTTCTGCGTCAGCCACTCGCCGCGCGCATTGGCGAAGAAGAACACCATCAGCGGGCCGAGCTCCAGCACCAGCTTGAGCAGCGGATTGACGCCTTCCTTCTTCTGCTTTTGCGGGTCCGACGGGTCGCGTTCGAGAATGGGCGGGTTCATGGTTTCCTTCTTACGCATGATCTTGTCCAAAAAGCCTGTGACTTCTTGCTTTCGCTGACCTTCGGTTTGGGATCATGCTTTTTAGGCCACTCCAGCGATCGCCCTGGCGAACTCGCTTGCCGAGAAAGGTTCGAGGTCGTCGACCTGTTCGCCGACGCCGATGAAATAGACCGGCAATTTATGCTTTGCCGCGATCGCCACCAGAATACCGCCGCGCGCCGTGCCGTCCAGCTTGGTCATCACCAGGCCGTTGACGCCGGCGACATTGCGGAAGATCTCGACCTGGTTGAGCGCGTTCTGGCCGGTGGTGGCGTCGACCGTCTGCAGCACCGTGTGCGGCGCTTCGGGGTCGAGCTTGCCCAGCACGCGCACGATCTTCTCCAGTTCCGCCATCAGCTCGGTCTTGTTCTGCAAGCGGCCGGCGGTGTCGATGATCAGCACGTCGGAGCCGGCTTCCCTGGCCCGCTCGAAGGCGTCGTAGGCGAGGCCGGCGGCGTCGGCGCCGAGTTTCGAGGCAATGACCGGCGATTTCGTGCGTTCGCCCCAGATCTTCAACTGTTCGATAGCGGCGGCTCGAAAAGTGTCGCCGGCGGCGAGCATCACCGACAGACCGCCATCGGTGAGCTTGGCCGCCAGCTTGCCGATGGTCGTGGTCTTGCCGGTGCCGTTGACGCCGACGACCAGGATGACATGCGGCTTGTGGGAGAGATCGAGCTCCAGCGGCATGGCGACATGGGTCAGCACCTTCTCCACCTCGGCCGCCATGATGGCGCGCACTTCGGTATCGGACACGTCCTTGCCGTAGCGGCTGGCGGCCAGCGCATCGGTGACGCGCAGGGCGGTCTCCATGCCGAGGTCGGCGCGGATCAGCACGTCCTCCAGATCCTGCAGCGTGTCCTCGTCGAGCTTCCTTTTGGTGAAGACGCCGGCAATGTTGCCGGTGAGCTCGCGGGACGAACGGGCGAGCCCGTCCTTCATGCGCTGGAACCACGAGCGCCTCTGTGCCGGTTCCGGCGCCTTCTGCGGTTCCGCTTTCTGCTCGACCTTCCTGGTTACCGTCACCCTCCCAGGGACGGGGGCGGTTTTGGGTTGTGGGGCTGGCTGGGGCGCTGGTATGGCCTCCGGCTCGGGCGCGATTTCGGCACGGACCGGCTGTGTCTCCACCGGTGCCGGCTGTCGAATGGGGGGCGGGATTTCGGCCGGCGGGGCTTCTTGTTCAGGCGCGGCCAGGGACGGCTCGACGACAGGCTGCGGTACGGGCTCTGCGATGGAGGCGGGCGCTACCTCCTCCTTCTTGAGAGGAGGTTCGAGCGTCGGCGCAGCTTCGATCTCCGGAGCAATCTCGGCGCGCAGCGGCTCCGGATCGATGGGAGCAGGCTGGCGAACGGGCGGCAAAACTTCGGCCGGAGGAATTTCGGGCGCCGGCGTCTCCGCCGGAACCTCCACAGGCGGCGTCGG